>JBFGHG010000460.1:0-3939 GCA_041578395.1 Acidobacteriota bacterium | reverse complement strand
GGAGGGCCGATTCAGTCCCGGATGCTTCTGCAGTAGTTCGGGGTCGGTCACCGTGCGCGTGTCGACGTCGAGGATGGTCGTCCCGTTGAGAACCACCTTGATGTGACTCCCGTCGGCGACGACTTCCTGTTGGTTCCACTCCCCGGCGGGTTTCAGGTAGCCGGTCTTGGCGGGGAACACGTGGTAGAGCGAACCGTGCTTCTGCCAGGGCTTGATGTCCTTGAAGCGTTCCGCGTTGTTGTCGATGATCTGCAGTTCGATCCCCTCGTAGGCGACGTCGCGCGCATCCCGGGGGGCCCGGATTCCCAACCCGTTGTTGGAACCCGGCTCCAGAAGGAACTCGAATCTCAGCACGAAATTGGCGTATTCCTTCTCGGTCATCAAATTGCCGCCGCCGCCCGCGGGGCAGACGATCTTTTTGTCCTTGACGACATAGCCGGGCCCGCGCGACTTGGCGAGAAACCAGCCGTCGAGGTTTTCACCGTTGAAGAGCGGGACGAAGTCCGCCTCGTGATGTTCGCCTACAACCCAGCCGCAGAGGGCCAAGAGCACAATTGTCTGGAGGGTTCTTTTCATGATCCGAGTCACTCCTTGAAAGTACGACTCCCAGGATAACAGGCGAAAACCATCCCCTTCCAGATTTCGGTTCTCGAGCCGGCGCTCCCGGCGGAAGAAATCGAAATTTCAATTTTCAAGCTGTGCCCCCTCGCCGGCGCGCAAAAAAAAGCGGGCAGGAGCGTGAGGCTCCTGCCCGCGGGTTGGTTGGTTTGAGCTACGAAGTTAGAACGTCAACTTCAAACCGAAACGCAACACTCTTTCCGGAGCGTTGCCGCTCGTGCTCGTGATGTAGAAGAACGAGCCCGAACTGGCGCTGCTGTTCGGATTGTTGAAGTGCGGCGTGTTGGTGACGTTGAAGAACTCCGAGCGGAATTCCAGACCCACATCTTCGGTGATCGCAAACTTGCGGAAGATGGAGAGATCCAGATTGACCCAGGTGGGTCCGCGAAGGATGTCGCGTCCGCTGTTTCCGTAGCAGTCCAGGTCGGTGCAGTCGACTCCGGGCACCCGGGTGACGGGAGCGAAAGCGTTCCGATCGTAGTACGGATTGCCCACGCCGATGCCGCCCAGGGTCTGGACGTCCGCCAGCACCTGGTCCGCCGTCTGGCTGTTGCTGGCAGCGTTGAGCGGGCTGGAAGAACCGACCGTAAAGGGAGTGTTCTCGTTGATCGAGAAGATCCCGTTGATCTGCCAGTCGCGAATCAACCAGTTGCCGACTCCACCGCCGTCGCGCCCGAAGGGCAGCTCGTAGACGGTGGCAAGCTGCAGCATGTGCGGCCGGTTGTAGCCCGCTTCCGCGCGATTGCGGCGGATCAGAGCGGGATCGTTCCAGCCGACGCCGGCCCAGCCTTCATCGTTGGTCATGTTGATGGCCTTCTGCCAAGTGTAGGCGCCCTTGACGAAGAGACCGTCGACGAAACGGCGGTTGAGGGCGATCTGCAGCGAATGGTAGTTGCTGCTCAGCCAGCCGTCCCAGTACCAGATCGAAGTGGTGCTGCGCGGGAAGAGCTGCCGTCCCGAGTTTCCAGTGCCGGGTTTCGACCAGTTGATCTGATGGTCGGCAAGCTGGTTGGTGGTCTGGGTTCCCACGTATCCGAGGGACACGGTGAAATCCGAAGGCAGCTTGCGCTCGAAGACCATGTTCCAGGACTGGATGTAGCCCCGGGTGATCTTGTTCTCCGGCATGGTGCGCTGGAAGACGTTGGAAGGCAACGGAATCCGCGCCCCCGGCGAAGTGTCGGGGCCGGTCACGAGGGGGATGCCTGCATCCAGCGTCGTGAAGGGCACGAAACTGTCGTCCGGAGTGTTCGAGAACGCGATCGTCAGCGGGAAGAAGCCACGCAAAGGACGAGCGAACGGCAACGGGCTGTAGGTGATGCCGTAACCCGCACGCAGCACGTTGTTGTTGCCCATCCGGTATGCGAAGCCAAGTCGCGGAGCAATCAGCGTTTTGCTGACCGAGATGTTGTTGTCGAGCACGATCTCGAAGCTGTCGAGATCGAGGAACTCCATCTTGCGGTCGTCGCGGGACACCAGCGGGTAGAACTCGTAACGCAGACCCAGCGTGAGGGTCAGGTTGGGAGTCGCCTGCCAGCGATCGCGGAAATAGAAGGCATGCTGCCACTCGTTGGCCGTCATCAGCTCCCACTGCAGGCTCTTGCCGACGTCATCGGGAACACCCAGCAGGAAGGATGCCCAGGAATTCTGGTCGCTGACACCGGCTCCCGGAATGCTGGTCATGTTGCGGTTGAACTGGAAGCGTCCGCGCGGGCCGGCGCCGATTTCCGGCTGCCAGTGGTCGAGCATGTGCTTGACCAGGTCGTAGCCCCAGCGGAACTCGTGGTTGTTGCGGCTCCAGCTGAAGTTGTGGGTGAAAGTCAGGCTGTTCTCGTCGCGGAAGATCGGGCTCCAGCCGTCGACCTGTCCGAAGCCGGAGAAGCCGTCCACGTTGAACTCGGGGACGCCGCCGCAGCGGTTGAACCCGTTGACGATGCAAGCCTGCTCTTGTCCAGGGCCTGCATTCGTGCCGGGGATGCCCAGCACGCTCTGCCCGAAGTTCTCCTGACCGATGTCGGCGGGAAGGACCTGCTGGTCCATGTCGGTGAAACCGAAGTTGCCGTCGATCAAGAATGTGGGAGAGAGCGTCCAGTTGTGGCCGAAGCCGTAGACCTTGACGTCGGTCAGGCCCAGGCCGTCACCGCCGCCGCCGATGGCGCCGCCGCCACCCAATCCGAACCTGGGATCCTTGGCCACTTCAGCATCCATCCAGCTGAACTTCCCCCAGACCCGATGCTCGGGCGAGCGGAGGAAGTCGACTTTCACGTCGTAATTCAACCGGTCCATGGCCTCGGTTCCAGAAACCTCATGGTTGCTGGTGAGGCGACCCGGCAAGTTGGGCAGAGGCAGGAGGTCCTGCATTCTGCGGGCCGGGGCGGACTGATCAGCCATCGGGATGATGTTGTTCGCGTAGGGCACCTTGGTGTTGGGGTTGTAGATGACCGTGCAGTTCGACGTGCAGCTGCCGCCCATGGCGACGGGCAGAAAGGCGCTAAAGTCGCCCGCCCTTTGATCGGCGGTCGGCAATGTCGAGGTGCTCGTCCGGGCCAGGCGTTGAAAAGTGCCTTCCCAGCCGCCGAAGAAGAACAACTTGTCTTTGACGATGGGGCCGCCGATGGTGAATCCGTCGATATTGCGGTTGCCCGCGGGCTTGTCGGCCCTGCCGTCGCCGTCCACATCGAGGAAATTGAAGAAGTCACGAGCGTTGAGCGCACTGTTCTCGTGCAGCGCGAAGATCGAACCGTGGAACTCGTTGGTTCCCGACTTGGTGATGACCGTTGTCGCCGCGCCTCCCGCGAACCCCTTCTCGGCGTCGAAGTTGTTGGTCGAGATGTTGACCACCTCGATGGTCTCCGTGGGCGGAACGTAGGCGGTGTGGTGAGGCAGCCAGATGTTGACGCTCATCGCACCGTCGATCCGGGTGTTGTTGTTGTTGCGGTTGGTGCCGTTGATGTTGGTCGTCAGGGCGCGTCCAGGCGTGTCCGTGATGGCGTTCTGAAAGGCGGCAGGAGTGGCGCCCGGCACCAGATTGATCAAGCTCTGGTAGTTCTTGTAGGCCGAGAGCGGAAGATCGGTGATCTCCTTGGTCTCGAGCTGTGCCCGCACATCGGTCGTGTCGGTTTGCAACTGCGTCGCGGCGCCCGAGACGGTGACCGACTCTGTGATTTGCCCGACTTCCAACTGCAGGCTCACCCTGTTGACGTCGGCGGCGTTGACTCGAACCCCCGTCCTCAAGGCTTCCTTGAAACCGGTCAGGCTCGCCTTCACGGTGTAGCTGCCGACTGGAACGGCCGTGAAGTTGAAGGCGCCGGTCTCGCACGTGGC
>JBFGHG010000459.1:0-3945 GCA_041578395.1 Acidobacteriota bacterium | reverse complement strand
GGAAGGCGGAGGCGCGCAGGCGTCCGGGCAGCGCCCGCAGGTTCTCCCGGAAGCGCGTCAGGGCCGGCCGGCTCTGGGTGGCCATCTCTCATGCCTCCTTCGTGCCCGCTTGCACGGTTTCGCCTTCGTCGACGATCCAGCCCCCGCCGGGCGCCGGGCGCACGCGCTGCCAGGGGAGCGGGCTCGGGGCCGGTCCCTTCAGGACCTCCCCCTGAGGGTCGAAGAGCGAGCCGTGGCAGGGGCAGTGAAAGCCGTTGGGGTCGGGTTTGACGATGCAGCCCAGGTGGGTGCACACCTTGGAGATGGCGAAGACGGCTCCCTCGGGGTCGCGGAAGACGGCCACGTTGCGGCCCGCCGGCTCGAAGGGGGTGCCCGGTGCCAGGCCGTCGGGCAGCTCCACCCGGAACTTGCGCGAGGGGGCGGGCAGCACGGCCGCCTTGGGCAGCCGCAGCACTCCCAGGAGGGCGACGATTCCGGCCGCCAGCGTGGACCAGAGGGCGGCCAGCCCCAGGAAATCCCGGCGCGGCACCGGGTCGGGGTCCAGCCTCGATTCTTTCGTTGGAGGGGCCTGCAGGGTCATGCCGTCCTCGCTTCCCACAGTGTGTCGAAGGTCACCCGCTCCATGGCGATGGCCTGCACCGGGCAGCGGTGCACGCAGGCCGCGCAGCGGATGCAGCGGTCTTCGTCCTTGACGATGGCGGAGTGGGCGGACGGATCCGCGTCCGGACCCAGCTCCGCCTCGATCAGACCGGCCAGTTCGGGGTCGCCCGCCAGCTCGTCCAGCCGGGTGATCTTCAGACAGAGGGTGGGACAGACGTCCACGCAGCCGCCGCACAGCACGCAGCGGGTGCCGTCGAAGACCGGCGTCACGCCGCAGTCCAGGCAGCGGCCCGCTTCCCGCCGTGCCTGGTGTTCCGAATAGCCGATCTCGACCAGCCGTGCCGGATCGACCAGCCGCCGGCCGGGGTCGAGAACCGGTACCGGCACGCGGGGCCGGGTCTCGTAACCCTGCTCGCGGCGATAGAGTTCCTCGACCAGGTGCAGTTCCAGCGTCCGGGCCTCGATGCGACGCCCGGTGAGGTGCCGGTAGACGGAGCGGGCGGCTTTCTTGCCCGAGGCCACGGCGTCGATCAGCAGCCGGGTGCCGTGTGCCAGGTCCCCGGCGACGAACACGCCTGCGGCGGTGGTGGCCAGCGTCTCGGCGTCCACCCGCGGCCATCCGGGGCGGAACTCCTCGATGTCGCCGCCCCCCTCCTGGAGGAAGCCCAGGTCGGGCGTCTGGCCCACCGACAGCAGGACCGTGTCGCAGGAGAGTTCCATCCGGTCGGCGTCGTCGAACACGGGAGCGAACCGGCGCTGCTCGTCGTAAACGCGCGAGCAGCGCCGGAAGCGCACTCCCGTCACGCGGCCCCGATGGTCGCGCAGGACGGCCAACGGTCCCCAGCCGTTGACCCGCTCGATCCCCTCTTCGTCTCCCTCCCGGATCTCCACGGTGTCGGCCGGCATCTCCTCCAGAGTCTCGAGCGAGACCAGCTGAACGGAGCGGGTGGCGGCCATCCGTGCCGCCGTGCGGGCCGCGTCGTAGGTCGACTGGCGGACCACCGTGCGGGCCACGTCGTAGGCCACGTTTCCTCCCCCGATGACGACCACCCGCTCCCCCAGCGCGATCGGTTCGCCCACGGCGACCGAGCGCAGCAGGTCGACTCCGCCGAAGACGCCGGGCCCTTGCTCCCCCTCCAGTCCCAACCCCCGCGAACGCTTGGCGCCGACGGCCAGCACCACGGCCTCGTGTTCGGCGCGCAGTTGCTGAAAGGTGACGTCCCGGCCCACCTGCCAGCCCAGCTGCAGCCGAACGCCGAGGGCCTCGATCAGGGCCACCTCGCGGCGGATCAGCTCCAGGGGCAGGCGATAGGGCGGGACTCCCACCGCCAGCATGCCGCCCGGCTCCCGCTCCAGATCGAAGACGGTGGGCCGAAAGCCCATCAACGCCAGGTCGTGGGCGGCGGAGAGTCCGGCCGGCCCCCCTCCCACGATGGCCACCTTCTGCCCGTCCGCCTGCGGGACCTGGCCTCGTGCCAGCCCCTTCAGAAGGCCGGCCATCTCCTCCAGGTCGCTGCAGACCCGTGGATACTCCCCACGCAAGTCGCCCAGCACGGCCGCCGGCGGGCGGGCCTCGACGCCGTACCGCTCGCAGACGAACCGCTTCAGGGCCCGGATGGCGATGGGGCGGTCCAGGCCCAGGAACTCGCCGTCCCGGTCCACGCGAGGGATCTGGCCGCGGCGGCAGGCCGTTTCACAGGGCGCCCCGCAGATGCGTCCGCAGATGGAGGCGAAGGGGTTGGGCCCGCGGGCGATCAGATACGCTTCTTCGTAGTTTCCCGCCGCGATGGCGCGAACGTAGCCGCGGGCGTCGGTGTGGACGGGGCAGGCGCGCTGGCAGGGGATCAGGTCGCGGTAGTAGCCGTCTCCGGGTATCTCGACCCGCAGAAGGGGCTCTTGTCCGGCCGGCTGAACTCGCACCCGCACCTCCCAACGAAGAGCGAGATCGTGCAACTCGTGTACCGCAACGGAAGCGGCCTGCAGAGGCAGATTTCGCGGCCGCAGGGCCCAACGGGCTGGGCCACAGTCCCCAGATCGGGGGAAATCCCCCAACTTTGGGGTCAGGTCTTTCAAATCCCCAAAAAGCCGCTAAGGTATGCGGATGACAGAACCGATTCCCGTCGTCCAGATCGGCCTGGGGCCGATCGGCAACCGCATCACCCGCTACCTGCGCGACAACGGCGCCTTCCGGATCCTGGGGGGAGTCGACGTCGACACGGCCAAACAGGGCCGGGACGTCGGAGAGCTGGCCGGGCTCGATCCGCTGGGCGTGCAGGTGGTCGATCACCTGCACCGGCTGGACGTGGCCCGGGCCCGCTGCGCCGTTCTGACCACCGTGTCGAGCCTGACGCGGGCTGCCCCGCAGATCCTGGAGGCGGTGGAGGCGGGGCTGCACGTGGTCTCCACCTGTGAGGAGCTGGCCTACCCCTGGAGGACGCACCCGCAGCTGGCGGCCCGGATCGACCAGGAGGCGAAGAAGCACGAGGTGGGGGTGCTGGGGACGGGGATCAATCCGGGGTTCCTGATGGACTTCCTGGCCGTGGCCGCGACCGCCGTTTGCCTCGAGGTGCGCAAGGTCCAGGTGTGGCGGATCCAGAACGCGGACGACCGGCGACTCCCCTTTCAGCAGAAGATCGGCGTGGGTTTGGCGCACGAAGAGTTCAAGGAGAAGGTGGCGCTGGGGGATCTCCGGCACGTGGGGCTGACCGAGTCGATGCACCTGATCGCGGAGAAGCTGGGCTGGAAACTGGACCTGACCGAAGACCGGATCGAGCCGATCGTCGCGGAGACGGCCGTCCAGACCGATCGGCTGCACGTGGAGCCGGGTCAGGCGCGGGGAATCCTCCAGACCGGCCACGGCTTTCTCGGCGACAGGGAAGCGATCTCGCTGGTCTTCCGGGCCGCCGTGGGAGAGCCGGAGAGCTACGACCGGATTCTCCTGGACGCCGACCCTCCCATCGACCTGCGCATCGAAGGAGGGATCAACGGCGACGTCGGCACCGGTGCCATCACGGTCAACGCCATCCCCTCGCTGCTGGCCTCGCCGCCGGGACTGCACACCATGGCCGACGTGAGGCCGGTGTCCTGCTTCAACGCCTCGCGACAGGCACGCGGGCAAGGCTGACCGTTTCCGGGCGGGCGCCTTTCGGCACCGGCTCAGCCCGGGTTTGGTGGCGAGCCTGGACGCCCTCCGAGTCTTCCTCCGCTTCGGCGATTGGCACCCGGAATGCTACCCGAAGGAGGGCGAATCCGAGGCCCGGGAGCGGCGGGCTGCCGCAGCCGGCCGCGGCGAAAATTCCCGACCCGGTCCGATTCGACGGGGAGACACTGGTGGTGTTTTCGGTC
>JBFGHG010000458.1:0-3956 GCA_041578395.1 Acidobacteriota bacterium | reverse complement strand
CGCGGCAGCGGCTTCGCCGACTGGCGAATCACGGATAATTTCCGACGCAACGCGGGTGGCAATCGATCGGCGACCAGGTCATGCAAACACACCAGGGCGTCTGCCGTTTGCATCGAGGCCAGGGTCGTTTACGGATCGGATTCCAGGTAGGTATTGATTTCGGTCCCGCCGAGCGCGACGACCAGCGGGCCCTGCGGGCTGGCTGCGCGATAGCGACGAATCGCGGCCGCGCTGCGCCAGGCGTGCAGCGCGATTAACAGGTCCGCGGGTTCTCCCTTATAATCGGTATCGACCCTGACCCGGTGACCCGCCCCGCGCAACAGGTCGGCCCAGCGCAGTGCCGAAGTCCGATTGCCATTCCGCGAAGCGACTGCGTCCAAACAGCGCCCCGATTCATCCAGCGAACCGACGCCGCTGGCATGAAGGCGCTGATCAGCCCCGCCAGCAGATAGGCCAGCAGCAGGCCGAGCGCCAGGGTGATCAGCCAGCTGAGGAGCCTCGCCTGACCGGGGTTGGCCGCCGACCAGTCCAGCAGCCCGCCGAACACGCCGCGCACCAGGTCCCAGAAGATCTCTCCGGCGCGGTCCCCCACCGCGGGTTGGAATTCCGGCCGGGCGAGGACCTCGCGGGTCAGCTGCTCGATCTGTTCGGGCGGGGGCAGGGGCTCGCGAACGGCTGCTTGCTGCATGTCGGATTCAACGGGGGTCGGGACGGAAGCCGGGGCCTGCGCTGAGGACCTCCAGGTCGAAGGCCTCCTTGCGGATGCGCAGGTCGTAGTACAGCAGCACCGAAGCGATGATTCCCAGCGGCGCGGTGACGATGGCGAGCGCGAACTGCGTCGCCTGACCCGCCAGTCCGGTGAACACCCGCGTGGGGTCCAGGAGCAGGCTGAGCAGCCCCATGCCGCCCAGCTGGGCGTTGAGGCTCACCAGCCAGACGACCAGCAGCACGGCGCCGATCTGAACCCGATGATTCGACGTCAGGAAGTCCGACCGCCGGCGTGCCTCGCCGGAATCTCGTCCCTCCAGCATCACCACGGGGAGAGCCAGGCAGTAGGTGAGCAGCCAGATCACCCCCGGGACGACCAGCAGCAGGTACCCGAGGCGGACGATCAGCTCCACCACGAAGTTGGCCAGCAGCAGCGGCGCCGCCCGCCGCGTCGCCTGTCCCAGCGCCGGGCCGATCGCGGGCAGACGGCCCAGGAAGGCTTCGCGGGCGGCGACGATGCCCGCTCCCGTCGCCCAGGGGAGCAGCACCAGCAACCAGACGAGATACCCCAGGAAGTAGGCCGCCATCAGCAACGCCTGGGAGGCTCCCTGCTCCAGCGCGAGGCCCCAACCGGCGAGCAGCAGCAGATGCGGGACGTGGCACAGGGCGCCCAGGGCGAGAAAGGTCCAGAAGTGCTGGAAATAGAGGGCGAAGGATGCGTCCAGGATCATCCCGGCGGTCATCGGTTCCAGCCGAGGCTCGCCCGAGAAGACCGGGTCGAATCGGGCCAGGGTGCTCTCTCCAGCGACTGCGTGAGTCAAGCGCGATCCTCGGTGAACGGCCAGCGCAGCCGGTCCGGCCCGGCTCCGCATTCGCCTCAGTGTAACAACTCCCCCCGTATTCGTCACCGGAAGCCGGACAGTGGGCGATTCGGGGCACGCGGCCCCTCCGCGCCGGGCTGGAAATCAGTTATCATGGCGGGCGGCTGTCCAGGAACAGAGCGGTCCAGGGTTTCGGGTGGGTTGCATGAATCGATCGAACTCGCTGAAGACGTCCGACCAGATCAAGCGCATGCGTGAAGCGGGTCTGCTGGTCTGGGAGGCGCACCAGGTGGCGGCGCGGCTGCTCGAGCCCGGCGTCACCACCCGCGAGATCGACGCCGCCGTGGACGCCTTCGTCCTGGGCAAGAAAGCCACCCCGGTCTTCAAGGGAGTGCCCGGCAAGGTCCCCTACCCCGCTTCCACCTGCATCTCGGTCAACCACGAAGTCGTGCACGGCATCCCGGGGGATCGCGAGCTGAAACGGGGCGACATCATCAGCATCGACATCGGGGTGAAGCTCCACGGCTGGTGCGGCGACGCCGCCGTGACCCACGCGGTGGGAGACACCAGCGCGGCGGCGGCCAAGCTGCTGGAGGTCACCGAAGGGACCCTGGCGCTGGCCATCCGCGGCATCGGCTCGGCGCGCAACTGGAACGACGTTTCACTGCGGATGCAGCGCTACGTCGAGTCGCAGGGCTTCTCGGTCGTGCGCAGCCTGGTGGGGCACGCCATCGGACGCGAGATGTGGGAGCGCCCGCAGGTGCCCAACTACTACGACACGCGCAACGACTTCCAGCTGCGTCCCGGCCTGGTGCTGGCGGTGGAGCCGATGGTCAACGTGGGGACCGCCGAGGTGCGCGTCCTGCCGGACCACTGGACCGTGGTGACGGCCGACGGCAGCCTCAGCGCCCATTTCGAACACACCATCGCGGTCACCGAGAACGGGCCCCGCATCCTCACCGCCAGCCCGGAGGGCCGCGGCTGGGCCATCGACTCGGCCGCCCCCGCGGACGTCCCCGCGGCGCCCGCGGCCGGAGGCAAGCTGGGGCGCAACGACCCCTGTCCCTGCGGCAGCGGGCGCAAGTACAAGAAATGCTGTGGTGCCTGAAGCGAAGCCGGACGTGTACGCGGCCCGCCGCCGGGAGTTCATGAAGCGGATGCAGGGCGGGGTGGCGGTCGTCCAGGGCGCCGGCGCCGTTTACCGCTACCGCGACCTGGCCTTTCCCTACCGGCAGGACAGCGACATGCTCTACCTGACCGGTTTTCAGGAGCCCTCCTCGGCCTGCCTGCTGATGCCCGAACACCCCGAACACCAGTTCGTCCTGTTCGTACAGGAGCGCGACGGGAAAGCGGAGCGCTGGGACGGCCCGCGCGCCGGAGTGGAAGGCGCGCTCGAGCAGTTCGGCGCGGACGCCGCCTACCCCATCGAATCGCTGCACGAGCGCTTGGCCGGGTATCTGGAGGGCGTCTCGACCCTGTACTACCAGCTGGGGCACCGGGAGTCCTTCGACCTCGAACTGCTCCGGATGCTGCGGGCCCAGCCGCCCCGGAAGCGCTCGATTCAATGCCTCCGGGACGCCGGCGTGATCCTGGCCGAACTGCGCAGCCGCAAGGACGGCGGCGAGGTCGAGCGGCTGCGGCGGGCGGGCGAGGTCACGGCCGCGGGCCTGGCCGAGGCCGTCCGGCAGGCGCGGCCCGGCCGCTTCGAATACGAGCTGAAGGCGGTGCTGGACTACGAGTTCGGACGCCAGGGCGCCGCCGGCCACGCCTTCGACCCGATCGTGGCCACCGGCGAGCACGCCACCGTCCTGCACTACGGCCGCTACGACGGGCGCCTGGCCGAGGGGGAGCTGCTGCTGCTGGACGCGGGGGCCGAGCACGGAGGATACGTCTCGGACTGCAGCCGCACCGTCCCGGTGGGCGGCCGCTTCACGACGGCCCAGCGGCGGGTGTACGAATGCGTCCTGGAGGCGCAGCAGGAGGCCCTGGCCCGGGTCCGGCCGGGGGTGCGGTTCCGTGACGTGCACGAGGCGGCGGTGGAAGCCGTCGCGGCGGGGCTGGTGGAGCTGGAAGTCCTGGAGGGGCCGGTGGGGGAGGCGGTCGAGAGCCGATCCTACGAGCGCTTCTTCATGCACCGGACCAGCCACTGGATCGGTCTGGACATCCGCGATCCCTTCACGGCCGCCGGCGACGAGCAGGTGCTGGAAGCGGGGATGTCGTTGACCGTCGAGCCGGGGCTCTATTTCCCTCCCGAGAGCGATCCGCCCGCCGAGTTCGCGGGGATCGGGGTGCGGATCGAGGATTCGGTGGTGGTCACCGGCCAGGGGTGCGAGGTGTTGACGGCGGCGGTCCCCAAGGACGCCGCGGGCCTCGAGCGGCTGTGTTCGGATACCCGGGCATCCTGACCTGAGACTCGGCGTTGGACGG
>JBFGHG010000457.1:0-3970 GCA_041578395.1 Acidobacteriota bacterium | reverse complement strand
CCGGAACACGGCGGCCGCGCCGCAGGGGCCGAAGACGGGCCGCTCGCGAAGGTGCCCGCCGGGAGGCTCGCCGTGGCCGATCTTGTAGCCGGCTCCGATCACCGCCATGCCGTCACCGGCGCTGTCCACCAGGCCGGAGTCGTGGAAGACGATCAGCGACGCCCAGGAACCCCAGCGGGGCGTGTCGTGTTCCAGCAACCGCGCCAGCCAGTCCGGGTGCAGGACGATGTCGTTGTTGAGGAAGGCGACCAGGTCTCCGGACGACTCCCGCCAGCCCCGGTTGCAGCCGGCCGCGAACCCCAGGTTTTCGGGCGACGCCACCACCCGCACCTGGTCGGAGAACCGTTCCCGGACCAGCCGCAGGCTGCCGTCGGTGGAGGCGTTGTCCACCAGCACGATTTCGTCCGGCGCCCGGCTTTGCCGGCGCAGCGAGCCCAGGCAGTCCGCCAGCAGTTCTCGACCGTTGTAGTTGACGATGACGCAGGAGACGGTCGCTGACACCCCGCCATATTATAATGACGCCGAACGAGTGCGACGGCTCACGAGTTCTGACCCTGTGTCGAAATTCGCGTCCCGCCGCACTACGGGAGTGCTGCATGAAACCTCGAGAGGCCCAGATCGACGTCGATCTGCAGGCGCTCGCGCCGAACCACAGCCAGGTTCTGACCGCGGTCTTCTCCCACAGCCTCTTCCTGCTGCTGTTCGATCTGGCCATCGGAGCGCTGGCCTATGGCGGCGCCTGGCTGACCCGGCTGCACGTGAGCCTGCCGATGACCGAAACCCTGCTGCCGCAGGAGCGGTGGGCGGTGGTGGATCACCCCTGGATCGCCCTGGCCCTCACCCAGGTCGTCTTCCTCTATTTTCTGGGGTTGTACGACGACCTGCGCCTGACGCGCCTGCGGGAAATCGTGGCCCTGACCTTCGTGGCCTGCCTGCTGCAGATGGGCGCCATCACCTCCCTCTTCTACTTCACCGAGCAGGTCTTCCCGCGCAGCGTGATCCTCATCTACGACCTGCTGAACTTCGCCGGTCTCACGCTGCTGCGCTGGTACGTCCGCGTCCTGGTGATGTCCCGCGCCCGCTCGGCCCTGGTGGTGGCCGAGAGCCGCGAGTCCGCCGAAGAGATCCTGCGGGACATCCGCTCCAGCCCCTGGATGGGCCTGCGCGTGTCCGGCCTGCTGCTGCGCGACGGCCGGGAGATGGTGGCGGCCGGCTGTCCCATGCTGGAGAGCCTGGAGGAGATCGACGAGTTCGTCACGCGCCACCGCATCGAGGAGATCGTCTTCGCCGCCTCCCCCTCCTGGCGCGACACGGCGCTGGACCGCCTCTGCCGGCTGCAGGAGCGGCACAGCCTCCGTCTGGCCATCCTCCCCTCCGTCTACGACATGGTCATCGGCAAGCTGCGGCACGTCAACATCCACGACACGCCGCTGATCGAGGTGACCCGCGACCCCAACGTCCCGGTCGAGCGCTTCCTGAAACGGGGCTTCGACCTGCTGGGGGCGGTGGGGGGCCTGCTGTTGCTGCTGCCGCTGCTCCCCTTCGTGGCGCTGGCGATCAAGGTCTTTTCCCCCGGCGGGACCGTCTTCTACCGGCAGGAGCGCGTGGGCCGCGGAGGGCGCGTCTTCGAACTGGTCAAGTTCCGCACCATGGTCCCGGACGCCGAGCGGGCCACGGGCGAGACCTTCGCCGAGACCAACGACCCGCGCGTCACCCGGGTGGGCCGCTTCCTGCGCCGCACCCGGCTGGACGAACTCCCCCAGTTGTGGAACGTGCTCAAGGGCGAGATGAGCTTCGTGGGCCCGCGCCCGGAACGGCCCGCCTTCGTGGCCGACTTCGCCCGCCGCATCCCGGGCTACCACGAGCGGCACCGGGTCAAACCCGGGATCACCGGCCTGGCCCAGATCCGCAGCTACTACCACACGCGGGCCGAAAACAAGCTCCGCTACGACCTCGCCTACATCTACAACTACAGCTTCTCGCTGGACCTGCTGATCCTGCTGGAGACGGTCAAGGTGGTGATCGGGCGGCGGGGGACCTGACTCGATTCGGGATGACTGGATTTCAGGGTTTGGACTTCAGCTGTGGGACTGGGCCGCCCTCTGCTCGTGGCGGATGACGCTCTCGATGATTTCGTTCAGGGTGTGTGAGGGGCGCCAGCCGATGGTTCCCGTGATCCTGGAGATGTCGGGCACGCGGCGGGGCATGTCCTCGAAGCCTTCCGAATAGGCCTGCTCGTACGGGACGCAGCGGATCTCCGAAGAGCTGCCGGCCCGCTCCCGCACCCGGCGGGCCAGGTCGAGGATGGTGACTTCCTCGTCCGAGCCGAGGTTGAAGATCCGGCCGGTCGCCTCGGGAGTCGCGGCCAGCTTCGCCAGCGCCTGCACCGCGTCAGTCACGTGGCAGAAGCAGCGGGACTGGCTGCCGTCGCCGAAGACGGTGAGGGGTTCGCCGCCCAGCGCCTGGCGGACGAAGTTGGGCAGCACCATCCCGTAAGTGCCCAGCTGGCGGGGACCGACCGTGTTGAAGAGGCGGACGATCACCACCGGGACCTGCCGCTCCCGCCAGTAGGCCAGCGCCAGGAACTCGTCGACGGCTTTGCTGCAGGCGTAGCTCCAGCGCGCGCGGAAGGTCGGTCCCAGCACCAAGTCGTCCTCCTCGCTGAAGGGCACTTTGGCCGACTTGCCGTAGACCTCCGAGGTGGAGGCCAGCAGCACCGGCTTGCGGCTGCGTCCGGCCAGTTCCAGGATGGTCTCGGTCCCCTTGACGTTGGTTTCGATGGTCTGGACGGGGCTGTCGACGATCAGGCGGACTCCCACGGCCGCGGCCAGGTGGAAGATCGCGTCGCAGCGCTCCACCAGCGGGGCCGCCGCCGCCTGGTCCAGCACCGACCCGATGGTGAGGCCGAAGCGGGGGTGGACGCGCAGGTGGGAGACGTTGTCCAGGCTGCCGGTGGAGAGGTCGTCGATGACCTCGACCCGGTGGCCCTCCTCGAGCAGCCGCTCGGCCAGGTGCGAGCCGATGAATCCCGCTCCGCCGGTGATCAGTGCCCTCATCGATTCTCCCAACCCGGCGTGGGGCGCGGGCTTCGGTGCTATAATACGCAGCCGACAAACTCGGGCCGCATGAAAAGGATATCCGTAATCGTCCCACTGTACAACGAGAGAGAGTCGCTGCCCGAGCTGTATCGGGAGCTGGTGGAGGCGCTCGCGCGGATCACCGACCGCAGCGAGATCATCTTCGTGGACGACGGCAGCAGGGACGGATCGTTCGAGGCGCTTCGCGAAATCCAGGGACAGGACCCCCGCGTGCGGATCATCCGTTTCCGGCGCAACTTCGGCAAGTCCGCCGCCCTTTCGGCCGGTTTCCGGCTGGCCCGGGGGGACGTGATCGTCACGCTGGACGCCGACCTGCAGGACCAGCCGGCCGAGATCGAGAGGCTGCTGGCCCGCCTGGACGAGGGCTGCGATCTGGTCTCGGGCTGGAAGCGGAAGCGGCGCGACCCCATCACCAAGCGCTGGCCTTCGCGGCTCTTCAACTTCGTGACCTCGCAGCTGACCGGGGTGCCGCTGCACGACATCAACTGCGGCCTGAAGGCGTACCGGCGCGAAGTGATTGAGGAAATCAAGGTCTACGGCGAGATGCACCGCTACATTCCGGTGCTGGCCAGCTACCGCGGTTTCGCCGTGGCGGAGGTCCCCGTCGACCACCGGCCGCGCCGCTACGGGCGCACCAAGTACGGCGCCGCCCGGTTCATGGGCGGGTTCTTCGACCTGCTGACGGTGATCATCCTCAACCGCTACAGCAGCAAGCCGCTGCACGTGTTCGGCATTTTCGGGATGGTCCTGCTGGCGGCCGGCCTGGCGATCGAGGCCTACCTGACGGTCCTCTGGCTGCAGGGGACGTACATCGAGGGACGGCCGCTGTTCATGGCGGGAATCCTGCTGCTGATCATCGGGGTCCAGATGGT
>JBFGHG010000456.1:0-3977 GCA_041578395.1 Acidobacteriota bacterium | reverse complement strand
CCATGACCCCATCGTCGACCACTTGCCAGGATGCTTCGCCGGGGGTATCGAACTCGAAGAGCGTCATAGATTCAGCGTCCTGTCCGGCTTGCTCCGCGGGGCTGCTGCTGCCCGCAAGTACGAAGATCAGGCCGAAAAGCATGGAGAAGCGCATAGCGTGACGGTTTCGGGACGAAAGGGTTCGAAGGAAGCGACTCATCATGGCCCCCGGGGTGCTGGCGAGCATACCGGGTCGCCGTCGCGGGCGTCGCGCCGGGTCAGCGGTTCATCTATCGTGGAGGATCTCGATGCAGACACAGCCCTGCAACGATAACAACTTTGCCATCCTGCGGCCAAATCCGAATGGGAATGGCCCCCATTTTGTTGGACACCTCAGTTGGTGAGAAGACGGCTTCTCAGTGTCATCAGTTCGTAGTCACGATGCGACAGCCTGCCAAGCACGGACTGCCGACGCTGTCGATTGTTGAAGACTTCGATGTAGTCAAAGGTCTCCGAGCGCGCCTGCCAGGTCCGAACCTGCGACCTACGGATTAGAAGTCCGTGAGCCACCCTTCAACGATCGTGACTTGGAGAGGTCGAGCGAGGTGCCGTCGCTCAATCGTGAGCGGGTGCCAGTACCCGCCGGGCCGCCTCGGGCAGCTCGATGGGCGCGAACATCGAGGCCGGGTAGAGATAGCCGTCGGACTCCGATTCGTCCTCGTCGACGACCCGAGACATTTCGAGATTCGCTGCCTCCTCGTCCGGCAGGGTGCGATAGACCTTGCCCAAGATCAGGCTTGCCGGATTGCTTCGGTTGTCGATGCAGATCACGAAGTCACTCATCGGATCATCCGTTTGCTTTTCAGGTCCGTGCGGCCCAACCCGTGCGCCTCGAACCAGTGAATCTCAGCCATTCGGATCGTTCCATCTCCGAATCGGACGATCGCGGTCCCCTTCAGCTTTCGCCAACGGCCTCCGCCGTAGCGTCTCTGGAGATTACGCGTAACGACGACGCTCGGACGTGTGGCGATCGTCTCTACGTCCAAAACATCACCAATGATCTGGAAGCCGATCATCCGTCGATCTCCGGGTCGGGTGCAGACCACGGACTCTAAGTCCGGATGGCCACCGCCGGGCGATACTCACAACACGTAGTGGCGCAGCTCGAACGACCGCAGGTCCGGCGTCTCCACTGCCACCAGATCGAAGCGCACTGCTCCGCCGGGCAACTCGTAGCGGCGCAGGAACTCGAGCGCCAACGATTCCAGCTTCTGCAGCTTCCGCTCCGTGAAATGGTCTTCCGGGCGAAACGCCTTTGAAGGGTTCAGCAGCGTCTTGACCTCCAGGAACACCAGCGGCGGCGCCCGCCCCTGCGCACTCCAACCCGGCGTCTGCCAGGCCACCAGGTCCACCTCGCCGAGCCGGGTCGTCCAGTTGCGCGCGACCACGTCCCACCCCAGCCTTCGGAGGTGCCGCAGGGCCAGCCACTCCCCCCAGCGGCCCACCCCCAGCGGGCCCGCCAGACACCTCCGAAAGAAGGGGCGGAGCACGCGTCCGCTCCAGACCCAGCCGTACTCGGTCTCGAGTGCTCTCCACATCGTCCCTCTTCCTTACGTCCGAGTTTCGATTTGCACGAACTCCGGGCGCCGGCCCACAATTCCGCGAGGCCAACATGCGCATCCAACCGGCCCGGCGGCTGCGCGGGACCGTGCAGCTCCCGGGAGACAAGTCGATCTCCCACCGCTACGCCATCCTGGGCGGGATCGCACGGGGGGAGACGGCCATCGGCGGCTACTCCGCCAGCCTGGACTGCGCCTCCACGCTCCGCTGCCTGGAGGCGCTCGGGGTGGAGGTTCGCCGGGACGGGAGCCGCGTCTTCGTCCGGGGAACCGGCCTGCAGGGACTTCGCCCGCCGGACGCCCCGCTGGACGCCGGCAACAGCGGCACCAGCCTGCGGCTGCTGGCGGGGGTGCTGGCTTCCCTCCCCTTCCCGACCCGCATCGGCGGCGACGCCTCGCTCAACCGGCGCCCCATGCAGCGGATCATCGAACCGCTCGAGCGCATGGGAGCCCGGCTCCGCGCCGCGCCGGGAGGCCTGCCCCCCCTCGAGATCGAAGGCGGCCGGCTGCAGGGGATCGACTACACGCTTCCCGTGGCCAGTGCCCAGGTGAAGTCTTGCGTGCTGCTGGCGGGCGTACATGCATCCGGTACGACGGCGGTCCGGGAGCGGGCGGCCTCGCGCGATCACACCGAGCGGGCCCTGCCGCAATTCGGGGTCCGCCTCGAGCGGCGCCAACTCGTGACCACCGTCGAGGGCGGCCAGGAAATGCGCGGCACGGACCTGCAGGTGCCCGGCGACTTCTCGGCGGCCGCCTTCCTGCTGGCAGCGGCGCTGCTGGTGCCGGACTCCAGGCTGGTGCTTCCCGACGTCGGCCTCAATCCAACCCGCACCGGGCTCCTGCAGCTGCTGGACCCGCGGCATCAATCGATCCGGGCGATGGCGCCGGTGGAGTGGAACGGGGAGCCGGTCGCCACTCTCGCCGTCCGCCACGACACCGCCGTCTTCGAGCGGCTTCCCGCCGAACTCGGAGGAACCTGGATCCCCAACCTGATCGACGAGATCCCCATCCTGGCCGTGCTGGGCACGCGCCTGCCGCGCGGGTTGCGGGTGCGCGACGCCGGGGAGCTGCGCAAGAAGGAGTCCGACCGCATCGAGGCCGTGGCCACCAATTTGCGCAGCCTGGGCGTCGAAGTGCAGGAGAGCGAGGACGGCTTCTTCATCCCCCCCGGCCAGCAAATCCGGGGAGGCAGGGTCGCCACGCGCGGCGATCACCGCATCGCCATGGCCTTCACCGTGGCGGGGCTGATCTCCGAAGAGGGAGTCGAACTGGACGACCCGGACTGCTCGGCGGTCTCATTCCCCGGCTTTTTCGAGCAGATCGAAAGGCTGCGGGCATGAGGGCGCCGCACCTCGAAGGTCACCTCTTTCTGATCGGCTTCATGGGCAGCGGCAAGTCCGCCATGGGACGGCTGCTGGCCGAGCGGCTGGGGAGGCCCTTCCTCGACCTGGACGAATGGATCGAAGCCCGCCAGGGCACCACCATCCGGGAGATCTTCGCCCGCCACGGCGAAGCCCATTTCCGCCGTCTGGAGCGCGACGCCCTGCGGGAGTGCCTGGCCGGCGACCCGGCCGTGGTGGCCCTGGGGGGCGGGACCTTCCTCGCCCCCGAAAACCGGCGCCGGCTCCGCCACGCCGGCCTGACCGTCTGGCTGGACGTGCCGCTGGAACTGGCCCTGGAGCGCTGCGCCGGAGACCCCGAGCGCCCCCTGGCCGACGACCCCGAGGACTTTCGGCGGCTCTACCAGAGCAGGCGTGATCTCTATGGCCGGGCGGACCTGAGCGTCCCGGTGGGCGACGATCCCAAGGAAGAGACCTGCAGCAGGATTCTGCACGCCATCCGCGGCGCGAAAGGAGATTGACCGACATGGCATGGATTCGACAGGTGGAGGCCGGCGAGGCCGAGGGCCTCCTGAAGGCCCAGTACGACGCGGCCCTGAAGCGCGCCGGCAAGATCTACAACATCGTGAAGATCTCGAGCCTCAAACCGCTCTTCGTCAAGACCTCGATGGACTTCTACGTGGCCCTGATGAAGCGCCCGGGCAAGCTCTCCCGGGCCCGGCGCGAGATGATCGCCGTCGCCGTCTCGCGCGCCAACGACTGCTTCTACTGAATCCAGGCTCATGGAGAGGATCTCCATGCACAACTGCCCGAGCCGGAAACGGTTGAGGCCGTGATGACCGACTACCGCGGTGCCGATCTGCCGAAGGCCGAGCGCGCCATGCTCGACTTTGCGGTCAAGCTGACCGAAACGCCCCAGCAGATGGGCCCCGGCGACCTGGACGTCCTCCGCGACCACGGCTTCGACGACGAAGCCATCCTCGAGATCGTGCACATCACCGGCTTCTTCAACTACATCAACCGGGTGGCGGACGCTCTG
>JBFGHG010000455.1:0-3985 GCA_041578395.1 Acidobacteriota bacterium | reverse complement strand
TGCGCGCCGTCTCCGAAGTCGTGCCAGATCGTGGCGATGCGCTCCGAGTGCCGGTAGGGCAGCGGCTGCAGCAGGACGCCGTTGACCACGGTGAAGATGGCGGTGGTGGCGCCCATGCCGAGCGCCAGGGTCAGGACCGCTACCAGGGTGAATCCGGGGGTCCGGCGCAGGGAGCGGACGGCGTGTCGCAGGTCGTCGATTGCGTGCATCTCATCACCCTTGAATCCGGATCACGGGCAGGGATGCCCGCGCCACTTCGCTCACTGCAGGCTTTGCGACAGCGCCGCGACCTGCTCGTTGTCTCCCACGATCAGCACCGCCTTCAACACCGCCGGAGTCCCCTTCGCCAGCGGAACCGTGCGTTCGATCTCGGCGTTGCCCGCCCGGAATTCCCGCAGCTGGCCCTCGCCGATCTCGACGTTGAAGACGTCGTCCAGCGCCCCCACCACGCCCCCCCGAGCGTCCGTCGCCACCAGGTACATGCGGATCTGCTGGCGGACGGTGGTGGCGCGCGGGTCGGCGACCAGGGGGATGTTCTCGAAGGGAAACGAGAGCGTGACGCGCAGCTCCCCGCCAGCCGGCGGCCGCGCCGCGATCGCCAGCGGAAAATCGTCGAACTGATCGGGGAAGGTGAGGCCCGTCATCACCGTCCTCTGCTCGAGCTGCTCGGGGGAGGGGATGGTGGCGAAGTAGCCGCCGCGGTGCAGGGCCTTCCAGCGCGGGTTGGGGAGTTGGACCTCGATCTCATGGTACTTGCCGTCCAGCTCGGCGTCGGGGACCGTGAAAGAGAGGAGGTAGTAGTTCTGGGCCCGCTCGGCCGCGCGCATCGCCCACTTCTCCAGGTCGCTGGTGACGTAGCCGAAGCCGCCCGTCTTTTCGCTCCACATCTGCAGATCGTTGTTGCGCAGCCACTCGCTGCTGGCGAACGACGCCCGCGTCAGCGACTCCCGGCCGGTCGGGGTGGCGATCGAGGCCGACTCCTGCGGCGAGGGCAGACCGGAGAAGGGGGTGGCCTCCTTGCCGTTGGCGTTGACCGCGTAGACCGAGAACCCGGCGTCGTTGAAGCGCCGCGCGATGCGGTCGGGGTCGTACAGGTCGAGCCGGATGGAGGTCTCCAGCCTGGGAATGTCGTGCCCGCGGCCGAAAAAGACGAGCACCTTGCGGCCCTGCAGGGCGCTCAGGCGCGCCAGCGTCCTGGAATACCCCTCGAGGGAGCCGTCCCGCACCAGGTCGGTCAGCTCTTCGAGGCGCTGCTGGAAGCCCGGCTGCGTGGACGGGTCGTAGCCGCTCTGGAGGTCGCGCAGCACGGTGGGGACCTGAAACTGCGGGTCCTCTCCAGCGGGACCCGACATGACCGGGTCGGTGGTCGCCAGAGCCCCGTAGCGGCGCGGTTTCGCTTCGTCGATCAGCCGCAGCAAGCGGTCCGGATCGCTCGTGAATTCGGACACGCGGTTGGTCCAGGAGACTGCCGTGAAGTCGTTCTCGGGGTCCAGCCGGCCAACCAGGTCCCGGGCGGCGCGCTTGGCCCGGTAGAGACCGAAGGAGTTGAGGAAGGGGTCCAGGTCGGAACTGAAGTGCAACACCAGGAACCGTTTCTCCGGCGGCACGGGAGGCGAAACCGCTTCCCCGTTCGGGACCGCAGCGCCGGCACCGGCCGCGGCCGTCACCTCGGCGAACGTCTGAATGCCGCGGGCGCGCCCGTCGTCCTGGAGGCGGAAGTCGGCAGGGGACAGGCCGCGTACCAGACTGCCGTCCTCGTCCAGCACCGTGACGTGTAAAAAGACCGCCTCGCTGCGCACTCGGATCAGCGGCTGTCCGGACCCGCTCTGCGCCAGTACGGTCACCAGCAGCGCTGGAAGCGTCAGGATCGCTATCGCGTATCGGTTCATGAGTTCTTCCTCCCTGTCGGGCAAACGCGTCAGTCGAGTATAAAGCTGGACGCCGCCACCCGCTCGTTCTCTCCCACAATGACGACGGCCTTCAGCTGGCTGGGGGAGCCGTCACCCAGCTGGAGCGTGCGTTCGATCTCGGCGTTGCGGCTGCGGGAATCCGGGACCTCGTCTTTCGTCGGCTCGACCTTGGGGGTGTCCTCGTGGGCGCCCACCACGCGGCCCCTGGAATCGGCCGCACCAGGAACAGCGGGATGCGCTGCTCGAGATCTGCGATCGAGGAGACGTTCGCGGGCTCAAGAGACCGTTCAGCAGCACCGCGAGATTTCGATTCATGGCCTGTCCGTCCCAAACCGACTGTTCCCTTCGATGAGCGAAACAACACTCCGGTTCAAAAAACTGTGCCTCCTCGAGTGAACTGGACCCACGGCTGCGAATCGATTGCTCAGGGCCAGGCAACAGTTGCATGATGGCCGGAACTTCGTATACTCGGCGGCGGAGGCGGAGACCGACTACCGGGCAATCAGATGGCGATCACCCAGACTTCTCAGGAGCCGCTGGCCGATCTGGACGACTTCCCTTCTCTGGCCCGCGCCCACGACGGCCGGCGCTGCGTGTTCTTCGACGGCCCGGCCGGCTCGCAGGTGCCGCGGCAGGTGATCGAGGCGGTCTCGAAGTACTACCTGCACGCCAACGCCAATTCCGGAGGGCGGTTCGCGACCAGCCTCGAGACGGACCGGATGCTGGCGGAGGCCCGGCGGGCGATGGCCGATCTGCTGGGCGCGGAGGGCCCCGGGCAGATCTCCTTCGGGGCCAACATGACCACCCTCACCTTCCTGCTGGCCCGCGCCCTCGCCCGGCGGTTCGAGCCCGGCGACGAGATCGTGATCACCGAACTGGACCACGAAGCCAACCGGGGACCCTGGCTGGGTCTGCGCCAGGAGGGGATGGTGGTGCGCGAAATCGAACTTCGGCCCGACGGCACCCTGAACTACGACGAGTTCCGCTCCCAGTTCAATTCGCGCACGCGGCTGGTGGCGCTGGGCCACGCCTCCAACGCGCTGGGGACCGTCAACGACGTGGGGTCCGCCAGGCGGTGGAGCCGCGAGGCCGGGGCCTGGCTGCTGGTGGACGCGGTGCACTCGGCGCCCCACCTGGCGCTGGACGTCCGGGAGATGGGGGCGGACTTCCTGCTCTGCTCGGGCTACAAGTTCTACGGGCCCCACGTGGGCGTGCTCTACTGCCGCCCCGGACTGCTGGAGCAGCTGCCCACCGAGCGGCTGCGCACCCAGAGCCCGCGGGCGCCGGAGCGGATCGAGACGGGGACGCTCAATCATGCGTCGATCGCGGGTCTGGCCGCCGCCGTCGACTACCTCGCCTCACTGGGAGAGGGCCCCGACAGGCGCAGCAGGACCCTCTCGGCGTTCCGGAAGATCGAAGCCCACGAAGGGAGTCTGGCCCGCCGCTTGCATCGAGGGCTGAGCGAAATCCCGGGCGTCCATCTGTACGGACCCGGGTTCGACCAGGTCCAACGGGCGCCCACGGTGTCGTTCACCGTCGAGGGTCTGAACGCGACGGAAGTGGCGGACCGGCTGGCTGCGCAGGGCATGAACGTCTGGGACGGCGACTTCTACGCGGCCCGCGCGATCGAGGTCCTGGGATTGGTGGAGCGGGGCGGGCTGGTCCGCACCGGCATGGCCATCTACAACCATGCCAGCGAGGTGGAACGCGTGCTGCAGGCCGTCCGGGAACTCGCTGCTTGACACGGCAAAGGCTTGAAGCGGGGGATTTGCCCCAATGGGAGGGGGATTGGTCACGACAGCGCGGCGCCGATTCGTGAACTGGCTGCTGGCGGGCTCCGGGGGAGCGCTGCTGGCTTCCATCGTCTATCCGATTTTCCGCTTCGTCAGCCCTCCCCGCATCCCCGAGGCGGAGACGGCGCAGGTGGAGGCGGGACTGACCAACGACCCGGAGCTGCTCGAGCGCGGCTTCAAGATCGTGCGCTTCGGCGCCGAGCCGGTCATCCTGATCCGCCTGGCAGAGGACTCCTTCCGCGCCTTCGCCGCCACCTGCACGCACCTGGACTGCATCGTCGA
>JBFGHG010000454.1:0-3987 GCA_041578395.1 Acidobacteriota bacterium | reverse complement strand
TGAATGCAGCGGGCGTCGCTGACGGCCGCGTCGGGGATCTCGGTCGCCAGGAACTCCGACATCCGGTAGAAGGCCCGTCCCAGCAGGTTCCACTTGCGGCGGCGGCGCTCGATTCCGTCGACGTTCAGCGTCACCTTCTGTCCGGCCAGCTGGGGGATCCAGGCCAGGAAGGCGTTGGCCGCGTTGCAGATCAGCGCCACGTCGTGGCGCGCGAACAGGCCGCGTACCAGCGACAGGGCCGTGTGCGAGACCGTCTCGAGGTACTTGTGCCGGACGGCCGGCAGCACCTCGATGCGCACCCCCCGGTAGGAGGCCAGGTGGGGATGGACGAAGCGGCTGCGGCCGTAGACCGTCACCCGGTGTCCGCGGCCGACCAGGCGGGTGGCCAGCTGCTCGGCGAAGGTCTCGAACCCGCCGTAGGAGGCCGGAATGCCCCGGGTCCCGAAGATCCCGATGTCAAGGGAAGTCCGCTGCATCACGCTCCGCCAGGTAAGGCGCCGTCAGGAAGAAGAGCAGCAGGATCGTGAGTTCGGCGTCGCCGAAGTTGTACTCGAGCAGGCTCGAGGCCAGAAAGCCGCCCAGCACGGCCAGGGCGGCCGACGAGAACCAATGAGGCCAGCTGTCCCGGGGATGAGCGCGCAGGCGCCGGCGCAGGCCCACCAGGAGGTGCACCCACAGCGCCAGCCAGATGAGCAGCGCGGGCAGGCCCAGCTCGGCGGCGATCTGCATGCCGGAGTTGTGCAGGTGCATGTACAGCCCGGGATCGAACTCGGAACTGCCCCCGTACTCTTCCGCGACGTAGGGAACCATCATGGGCCCCACGCCGGTGAGGGGATTGGCGGCGATCATCCGCCCGCCGACCTGGAGCAGTTCCAGCCGCCCTTTCACGGTTTCGTCCCCCAGGTCGAAACCGGCCCGCACGCGGTCCTGAAACTGGGCCGGGAAGAGCAGCAGCAGGGGCAGCAGCAGGACCCCCGCCGGGATGAGCCAGCGCCAGTTGCGCAGGGTCAGCACGATGGCGCACCCGACCAGCGCTCCCAGCCAGGCGTTGCGGGTGTAGGTCAGCAGCAGCGCCCAGACCGTGATCGCCAGGCAGGCACCAGCAGCCCAGCGCGGCCAGCGCCAGTGGGGAAAGGGCCCCTTGCCCAGCAGCAGAAAGGCGAACAGGAAAATGGTCGCCATCATCACCTGACCCGAAAAGGTCATCCAGTGCGACATGAATCCCCGGATGCGGTTCATCAGATGCACGTCCAGCAGCCAGTAGTACTGCACCAGGGCCAAAGCGGCGCTGAGCACGATTCCGGCGATGACGAGGGCCGAGGCCTGCACCGCCCGCGAACAGCTCAGGAAGGTGAAAAAGAGCGGGACCAGCAGGTATTTCAGAGTCTTCGGCAAGTAGCGGAGGCTGTTGACCGGGTCGTGCGAAAAGACCAGCGACACCACCACGGCCGCCGTGAAGGCGGCCAGAAACCAGAAAAAGGGGGGTGTTTCGAGCCCCAGCCGCCGCTCCCGCAGCGCCCTCATGCCCCACAGCAGGACGGCCACGCCATGGAAGATCCCGGAGACCGCGATCGAGAACGTCGCCGCCACCACGGCCGCCATCAGGGCCGCGGCGATCCACTCATCCCGCATACGACTCCTCGAACGCCTCGGCCGCCCCCGGTTCGGTCGCCAATTGGCCGTTCACGACCGCTTCGCCTCCTGCTGCGCGTGCCAGCGCAGCGTCTGCTCCAATCCTGCTTCCAGCGACACCCGCGCCTCGAATCCCAGCCGCTCGCAGGCACGTGCGGTGGCGCCCCGGGAATGACGGACCTCACCCTGTCGGGCCGGGGCGAAGCGGGGCTCGAGGGACGGAGGCGCGAGGTGGCCCAGGACCTCGATCAGCTCGAGCAGGTCGGTGGCCCGGCCGCTGGCGACGTTGAAGGTGCCGCCGGGCCCGTCGCCGGCCGCGGCCAGGAGCAGCGCCCGCACCACGTCGCCCACGTAGACGAAGTCGCGGGTCTGGCGGCCGTCGCCGAAGATGGTCGGGGTCTCGCGCGTGGCGAAGGCCTGGACGAAGCGCGGGATGGCGGCCGCGTACGGAGAGTCGGGGGCCTGCAGCGGGCCGTAGACGTTGAAGAAGCGCAAACAGACGGCGGGCAGCTCCCACACCTGCTCGTAGAGGCGGCAATAGTATTCCGAGGCCAGCTTGGTCACGGCATAGGGGGAAGCGGGCCGCGGGGCCAGTTCTTCGTGCACGGGCAAGGTGGCCTGCTCGCCGTAGACGGCCGCGCTGGAGGCGAAGACGAACCGCCCTGCCCCGGCGTCGCGGGCCGCGGCCAGGACCTCGAGCGTCCCGTCCAGGTTGACGGCGTTGAACCGCTGCGGAGCCCGGATCGACTCCTCGACCGAGGTGAGGGCCGCCAGGTGGAACACCACCCCAACCCCTTGCATGGCCGACCGCAGGGCCTCGCCGTCGCGGATGTCGGCCCGCACCACGTGCAGCGACTCGCTGAAGCGGTCTTCGAGGCCGCTGAGGTTGGCTTCCGAGCCGCTCGAAAAGTCGTCCAGGACGCGGACGCTGCAGCCGCCGTCCAGCAGGGCTCTCGAGAGATGGGAGCCGATGAACCCGGCCCCGCCCGTTACGACTGCTCGCTGACCCTGCAAATCATTCCCCCGGAGGTCCGAAAACCCTGGATTCTAACAGAAGTAGACGGAGCCGGGCACCCCTGCTAGGCTCCCCTCGTGAGCAGCGCCGCGGAGTTTCGCTACCGGAACGAACGGCTCTTCTGCGAAGGGGTTCCCCTGGAGCGGATCGCCGAACAGGTGGGCACGCCCTGCTACGTCTACAGCCGCCAGGCGGTGCTGGGCAACTACCGCCGCTTCAGCGAGGCCTTCGCGGCGGCCGGCGCGTTGACCTGCTACGCCGTCAAAGCCAACTCCAACCTCTCGATTCTGCGATTGCTGGCCGAGCAGGAGTCCGGTTTCGACGTGGTGTCGGGCGGCGAGCTGCGGCGAGTGGTGCGGGCAGGGGCCGACACCGGGCGGGTGATGTTCTCCGGCGTGGGCAAGACTCCCGGGGAGCTGCGCCTGGCGCTCGAGCACGAGTTGCTGGCGATCAACGTGGAGTCGGTGGAGGAACTCGAGACCCTGGCGCGGGTGGCGGCGGCCGGCGGCCGGCGCGCGCGGGTGTCGCTGCGCCTGAACCCGGACATCGAGGCGCCCACGCATCCCTACATTTCCACCGGCATGCGCCAGCACAAGTTCGGCATCGACCCGGAGCGGATCGACCGGCTGGCCGTGGTGCTGGGCGCGCAGTCGAAGTGGCTCGAGCTGGTGGCGTTGGGCTGTCACATCGGCTCGCAGATCCTGGACCTGACGCCCTTTTTCGACGCCTTCGCGCGGCTGAAGGTGCTGGCCGGGGAGTTCCGGCGCCGGGACCTGCCGGTGGAAATCCTGGACCTGGGCGGCGGCATCGGCATCCCCTACCGGGGCGAACAGCCGGCGCCGCTCGAGGAGTACGCGCGGTTTCTGGCGGAGAATCGGGAGGACTACCGGCTGGTCCTCGAGCCGGGCCGCTACATCGTCGGCAACGCGGGGCTGCTGCTGAGCCGGGTGCTGTACCGCAAGGCGAACCGCGAGAAGCGCTTCGTGATCGTGGACGCCGCCATGAACGACTTCATGCGGCCGGCGCTCTACCAGGCTTATCACGAGGTGTTGCCGGTGCGGCAGCAGGAGCCTTCGTCGGTCGCCGACGTAGTGGGTCCCGTCTGCGAGAGCGGCGACTTCTTCGCCAAAGACCGCCCGCTGCCGGAAGTGCGGCAGGGGGATTGGCTGGCGGTGATGAACGCGGGGGCGTACGGGTTCGTGCTGGCGTCCAACTACAACTCGCGCCCGCGGCCGGCGGAGGTGCTGGTGGAGGGGGAGGAGTTCCGGGTGGTGCGGCGCCGGGAGAGTTTCGGGGATCTGGTGGGGTTGGAGGAGTGAGGTGGATCAGAATGACGGCGA
>JBFGHG010000453.1:0-3990 GCA_041578395.1 Acidobacteriota bacterium | reverse complement strand
GGCTGGTCCTGGCGCTGGCCGTCTCGAGCGCGGCAGCCCAGCCCGAGCTGGTGGTGCTGGACACCGACTCCGCCGTATTCAACGACGACGGCGCGGCCCTGGTGATGCTGCTGCGCCAACCCGAAAAGGTCCGCCTGCTGGGCATCACGGTGGTCAGCGGCAACCACCGCGCCGCCCAGGGGGCGGAGCACCTGCTGCACGTCCTGGAGCTGCTCGAGGTGCGGGACGTCCCCCTCTTCGTGGGCGCGCACGCCCCGCTGGTCAACAGCCCGGAGCGGGCCCGGATCTACCAGCAGCAGTGGGGCCGAATCCGGTTCCTGGGGGGGTTCGCCGAAACGGGCGAAGTACAGCCGCCCCACGGAGGCCGCTTCGCCGAGTTGCGCCCGCAGGAGGAGGACGCCGTCTCCTTCCTGGTCCGAACCATCGAGCAGAACCCGGACCGGGTCACCGTCCTGGCCATCGGCCCCCTGACCAACCTCGCCATTCTCCTGCAGCTGCGGCCCGACCTGGCGCCCCGCATCAAGCGGCTCGTCTTCATGGGCGGCAACGCCCGGGTGGGTGGCAACGTGACCCCCTACGCCGAGTTCAACTTCTTCTACGACCCGGAGGCGGCCCGCCGGGTGCTGCACTCGGAAATCCCCGAGAAGTGGATGTTCGGCCTGGACGTCACCAATCAGGCCGTCCTGAGGCGGGAGCACTTCGACCGGATCGCCTCCGCCGAAACGCCCATCACCGAACTCTTCGCCCACGACATGGGGCATGGCTGGCCCGGTTTCTACCAGAACCCCGACGCCACCGGCTACGTCTGGGACTGCCTGGCGGCCGCCTGGCTGCTGGACCCGAGCCTGTTCCCCGACCACGAGCGGCTCCCCATCGACGTCAACATCGAGTTCGGCCCGGCCTACGGGGGGGCGTTCGTGGCCGGCCAAGGGAGTGGGGTCGGAGTGGAGGTGGTGACGGGGGTGGAGTTTGGGCGGTTCTTTGAACTGTACCGCGAGCTGCTCACGAGGTAAGGCGCGCGCGGGGGGCGCTGATCTCATAGAGTCCGTCGCTCTGATGCGAAAGTGTAGGGGTCTCCGGTGGTCCATTGCTCCGGAGCGCCTCGGCTTCGACCATCACCAGACCGACCCCACGTGTGGATATCCCCGAATCTTTCGGTCTCTCGTAACGAGACGGCCCCGGTGATGACGAACGGAGGCCACGATCATCTGATCAGCAGGGTCTCCATGAAAAGGCTGCGGCAATCGGCAGCTCTCGACCAGTATCTTCGGGCTCAACTCGGCGACGAGCAGACCCGGCGCGGACAACGCTGAATCGATCCACTCATGGATCGGCCGGTCGAGGGTCAGTTGCTGTTTTTCGACCTTCTTGGCGACCTCCCAGACCGAGATTGCGGAAATCCAGACACCTGGACCGGAGCTCGCTTTCTCGATCAGCCGTGCCGCAGTGCTGGACAAACGCGAATCATCGGTGACCCACCAGATCCAGGCATGCGTGTCAAGGAAGTTCAGCGTTCCAGTTTTCGCCGGTGCCATAAGGGTCCCCCTGCTCGTGGAGGATACTACCGGCCAATTTCGTCGAGGCCGGAGAAGCACTGACCGGGACGACCTGAGCCACGGGACGCCCCCGTTTGGTCACGACGACGGGTTCCCGAGTCTCCGCCACGTCGTCGAGGATCTTCAGGCAGCGATTCTTGAACTGACCGGCAGCGATTGTCTTCATGGTGTCATTATAGCCATAGCCATGTGGCCATGTCCATCAGAGCCGAGCTTGGGCAGAGGCGGGGGGGACTACCGACCACGAATTCAATGCTTCGAACGGCAAAGGCGGCAGTGCGTTTGGGCATATGTCGCAGGATGGGTGACCCGGGCGAGTGATTTCACCCATTTACAGGACCCGCCGCTGAGTCGTCATTCCCGGAGAATTCAATAATGACGGGTAGTTGGGGGAGCGGCACGGGAGTTGCTATTACCCTGGCAGCGCGTTGTGACAATCCGGGTCAGCGATGATCCGGATCCGCTTTCCCACCACGGCGGGAAGGAATGAACCAACACTCCTTCGCCAGGCTCCTTCCCGCCGTCTCCTTTTTCTCCTGACCGGCTACCACTGCGGCAGCTCTGGTGCAGCGGCTCAGATTCCCAGTTCGGCGAGGACCGGCTTGCG
Source organism: Acidobacteriota bacterium (assembly GCA_041578395.1). Classification (GTDB taxonomy): domain Bacteria; phylum Acidobacteriota; class UBA6911; order RPQK01; family JANQFM01; genus JBFGHG01. Next base: position 1,827 of record JBFGHG010000453.1, on the reverse strand, counting down.
GGCCTCCTGGCTGCCGAAGGCCTTCAGCAGGTCGGCCACGATGGCGTCCGAGCGGATGCCTTCGTTGCTCAGCCACTTGCCGGTCTGAGGGTCGCGCTCCCCGCCCGCGTGGTGCAGGGCCACCATCTGCCAGAGGTTGTCCAGCACGGGCGAACCGGACGAGCCCGGTTCGGTGTCGGCCGTGTAGTGGACGACGTTCCGGAACAGCTTCTGGATCAGGTTGTTTTGCAGGGCGACTTCCTTGCGCCGTCCGGCCGGATGCTGGATCACGTTGAAGTGCTGCTTCTCGCGGTAGATGGGGTTGGGATTGAGCGGAATCGTCCCCCATTTGGCCCCGGGCGGGTCCTGTGAGACCGCCGTCGGTCCGGGCTTGAGCCAGACCAGGGTGTAGTCCAGCGGCCGGGAGGTGTGGAAGAAGACGTCCGGCGCCGCGTTGTACGACTCCGAGACCCGGTCCACTCCGTCCGGCCCCAGCTGAAAGTTGAACTGGATGCGGATCTTGCGCGTGAAGGCCTCGTTTTCGATCACGTGGTTGTTGGTCATGAAGATGTTCGGGGAGACCATGAAGCCCGTCCCCCAGCCTTCTCCCGGAGGCAGTCCACTCACCGGCTGGGTCAGGACGACCCGCGCCACCGACCGCTGCACGAGCGCTCCCTGCTCCAGGAACCAGACGGGCAACAGGTCGTTCTCGTCGATGATCCGTTCGAAAATCGAACCCGCCGCTTCGGACTCGTCCGGGATGTCGACCTCGTCACCCTTGTTGGGGAAGTCGGAAGTCTTCATGCTGGGCGGCTTGCGCCCCAGCGATTCCATGCCGGTGGCCAGCAGAGCGATCTCGTTTCCGAGCCGCTTCAGGCCCTCCTCGTCGCCGGCCAGATTGCGCGCCGCCGACCGCAGTCGATCCAATGCTTTTCCTGCCGCAGATTGGTCTGCCATGTGCTACCTCCTCGAAGTCCTTTCGGAATAGTGGTTACGTTGATTCTACATCCTTTGCGAGGTAACGTCTCCCCCGTCGCCAACGAACGAATTTCGGGGAGGTCGAATGCACCCGCGTCTGTTCTCTGTAGCGTTGTTTCTGGGGCTGGTGGGCCAACTGTTCGCGCAGGGTTCCGAATTCGACCCGGCCGATGAGTACCGGGAAACCGCCGGCCGTCTGATCGGGGCGGCCCTGCTGGACGAGGAGGGCTGGCGGAAACTGGAGTACCTCTGCGATCGAATCGGCCACCGGCTCAGCGGCAGCCGCGCCCTCGAGCAAGCCATCGACTGGGCGGAGGCCCGAATGCGGCAGGAGGGCTTCCAGGTGCGCCGGCTGCCGGTGCAGGTGCCCCACTGGGTGCGCGGCCGGGAAAGCCTCCGCATGCTCCACCCGCGGCAGCTGGAACTCCCGCTGCTGGGACTGGGGATGAGCGTGGGCACACCGGAGGCCGGCGTGCAGGCGGACGTGGTTTCGGTCGCCAGCTTCGAGGAATTGGAGGAGCTGGGCCGGGAGGCGGTCTCCGGGAAGATCGTGCTCTTCGACGTCCCCTACCAGGGGTACGGCAACACGGTCCGCTACCGCTCGAGCGGGGCCTCGCGGGCGGCGGCCCTGGGTGCGGTGGCCGTGCTGCTGCGCTCGGTGGGACCGGTCAGCCTGCAGACACCTCATACCGGGGCCCTGCGCTACGACGACGATCTTCCGCAGATCCCGGCCGCGGCCGTGACCATCGAGGGAGCCACCCTGATCAGCCGTCTGCTTCGGGCCGGCCAGCGCGTCGAAGTGGACCTGCGCATGGAAGCCCGCCGGCTGCCGGACGCCGAGTCGGCCAACCTGATCGCGGAGATCCCGGG
>JBFGHG010000452.1:0-3993 GCA_041578395.1 Acidobacteriota bacterium | reverse complement strand
GGGTCAACGGTCACGCGCTGGGCGGGGGCTTCGGGCTGGCGGCGGCCTGCGACATCGTGATCGCCGCCGACCACGCCACGCTCGGCACTCCCGAGGTGAACGTGGGCCTGTGGCCGATGATGATCACCGCGGTGCTGCAACGGGTGATGCCGCAGAAGGCGGCGCTTGAGCTGATGCTCACCGGCCGCCGGCTCACGGCCGACGAGGCGATGCGGCTGGGAGTGGTGTCGCGGGTGGTGCCCACCCCCGACCTCGACGCCGCCGTCGACGAGGTGGTGGAGGCGCTGGCGGCGAAGAGCCCGGCCACGGTCAAGCTGGGGCGCGACGGGATCGAGGAGATCGTCCAGATCAACCTGACCACCGAGGAGAAAACCCAGCTGCAGAAGTCGGCGGCGGCGGTCCAGACCCTGGTGGACGTCCTGAAGGACAACGGCTACGGCCGGTAGTGGCGCGGGCATCCTGCCCGTGATCCCTGCTGGTTGAGTGGAGGGCCGGAGCCATCGCATCACAGGCGCCCATTCGAATCGAAGGGCTCGTCAAACACTACGGAGACCTGGAAGCGGTGCGGGGCATCGACTTCTCCGTCCACTCCGGGGAGGCGTTCGGCCTGCTAGGCCCCAACGGGGCGGGCAAGACGACCACCGTCGAGATCCTGGAAGGGCTGCGCACGCGCACCGCGGGGGAGGTCGCCGTCCTGGGCCTGGACCCGGAGAAGCAGTCCAAGCAACTGAAAAACCGCATCGGCGTGGCGCTGCAGGCCACCAATCTGCCCGAGAAGATCAAGGTCCTGGAAGCCCTCGAGCTGTTCGCCAGCTTCTACTCCGACCGCGTTGCAGCAGCGACCCTGCTGGGCCAGCTGCAACTGGAGGAGAAGGCCGCGTCCTACTACTCCCAGCTCTCCGGGGGCCAGAAGCAGCGGCTGGCGCTGGCGCTGGCGCTGGTCAACAACCCGCAGGTGGTCTTCCTGGACGAGCCGACCGCCGGGCTCGACCCGCAAGCGCGCCAGAAGATCCACGAGTTGATCGAAGACCTGAAGCGGCAGGACCGCACCGTGCTGCTCACCACCCATTACATCGAGGAAGCGGAGAAGCTGTGTGACCGGGTGGCGATCATCGACCACGGCAAGATCATCGCCGCCGGCACCCCCGAGGAGATCCGCTCGCGCACCATCGGCGAGTCGATGATCGAGATCGTCTGCACCGCCCCGCTGCCCGGCGACGGGATGCCCGACTGGGAGGGGGCCGAGACGGTGGCTTTCAGCGAGGACCGCACCCAGTTGAGCGTCTCCTCCTCGCATCCGGCCCGCACCCTGGTCGAACTGGTCAAGTGGATCGACCAGCACGGCGTCGAGCTGGCCGACGTCCATCTGAAACGGCCCTCGCTCGAGGACGTCTTCATCGAGCTGACGGGAAGGAGCCTGCGGGAATGAGCGCGGTCCTGGAACTGATCAAGATCTACCTGCGGCTGGCGTTTCGCGACCGCGCGGTGATTTTTTTCAATTATTTGTTTCCGCTGGTCTTCTTCTTCATCTTCGCCGAGTGGCTGGACGCCGACCAGGGGGGCACGACCACCTTCGTGGTGTCGATGGTGCTGGTGCTGGGCATCCTGGGCAACGGGCTGTTCGGCGCGGGCATGCGGGCCGTGCAGGACCGGGAGGCCAACATCCTGCGCCGCTTCAAGGTGGCCCCCATCACGCCCACGCCGATCCTGATCGCCTCGGTGGTGACGGGCTGGATCATCTTCATGCCGGCGGTGGTACTGACTTTCTCGCTGGCCTATCTCTTCTACGACATGCCGCTGCCGGAGCGCTGGTTCGGTCTGCTGGCCTTCATCTCGCTGGGGCTGGCCTCGTTCCGGGCGCTGGGGCTGATTTTGGCCTCGGTGGCCAATTCGATGCAGGAGAGCAACCTGCTGATCCAGTCGCTGTACATGCCGATGCTCTTTTTGAGCGGTGCGACCTTTCCGCTGACGCTGCTGCCGGACTGGGCGCAGATCGCCGCGCAGTACCTGCCTGCCTCCTACCTGGTGACCGGCTTTCAGGGGACCATGCTGCGCAACGAGAGCCTGTGGGAGAACCTGGCCTCGGTGGTGGCGCTGCTGGTGACGATGGTGCTGGCGCTGTTCATTTCGAGGCAGATCTTCCGCTGGGAGAAGGAGGAGAAGCTCCCGACGAAGGCCAAGGCGTGGGTTCTGGCGGTGCTGCTGCCGTTTCTGCTGCTGGGCACCTGGCAGGCCTACAGCCGGGACCAGATCGACCGGGCCAAGACGCTGTGGCGGGACATGCGACGCGGCGAGTCGGTGCTGATCCGCAACGCGCGCATCTTCGTGGGCGACGGGACCGTCATCGAGAACGGGGGCCTGCTGGTCCGCCAGGGGAAGATCGCCCGGATCTACGACCGCGACGTGCCCGAGGCGGAGGAGGTGCGGGCCGAGCTGATCGAGGGGGCGGGCAAGACCGTCGTCCCCGGGCTGATCGACGTGCACGTTCACCTGGGCGCCCCGGGCGGCTTTCTGGAAGACCCCTCGGAGTACGACGTCGAGGCGGCCATGCAGCGGGCCCTGATTTCCCATCTCTACTCGGGAGTGACGGCGGTCCGCAGCCTGGGAGACCTGACGGCGCCCTCGCAGCGGCTGAAGGCGAGGGTGGAGGACGGGGAAGTGCTGGCCGCCCAGCTGGTGCTGGCGGGTCCGCTGTTCACGGCGCCGGGCGGGCATGGCACGGAGTACTTCGAGCAGGTGCCCGAATTCGTGCGGGGGCAGCTGGAGGCGCAGTTCGTCCGTACTCCCTCCACGGCGGAAGAAGCCGCCCGGCAGGTCCTGCAGCTGCAGCAGGCGGGTGTGGGGGCGATCAAGATCGTGCTGGACGCGGGCGTGGCCGGCATGCTCTTCAACCGGCTGGACCCGGCGATGCTGGAGGCCGTCTCGGCCGAGGCGCTCCGCCTGGGGCTGCCGGTGGCGGTCCACACCGCCGACTTGCGCGACATCGAGGAGGCCCTGGGCGCCGGCGCCTCCAGCATCGAACACGGCAGTGCGCGACAGGAAATACCCCCCGAGCTGCTGGAGCGGATGGCTGCCTCGGGCGCGGCCTACGACCCGACCCTGGCGGTGGTGGAAGCCATCCAGGAGATGCGCGCGGGCCGGGCCGCGCTGCTGGATCGCTCGCTGGTGCAGCAGGTGGGTGAGCGCGACCTGATCGACTACACGCGGGCGCGAATCGAGTCGGGCGAGCTGCGGGAGAGACTCGAGCCCGCTGCCGCCTACCGGCTGGAGACCGCCGCGGCCAACCTGCTGGCCGTCCACGGGGCGGGCGGGCGCCTGGTGGCGGGCAGCGACGCGGGCAATGCACTGGTCCTGCATGGGCCGGGTTTGCATCGGGAATTGCAGCTCTGGGTGGCGGCTGGCGTCCCCGCAGCCGACGCGTTGCGCGCCGCCACCCACGATGCCGCCCGCCTGCTGGGGATGGGGGACCGCGTGGGCCTGATCCGCGAGGGCTTCGACGCCGACCTGCTGCTGGTGGACGGCAACCCCCTGGAGGAGATCCAGGCCACCGAGCGCATCTCCACGCTGATCTTCAAAGGCGAGCGCGTCCGCCGCTCCGACCTCTTCGACCAGTGACCCCGCGGCACGCGGCGAGCGCCCATCGCCGTCCAGGGTTTCCCGTTGCACGGGAGGCGAGCGTAATCCCGGGGAGATGAAGCGCGCACAGACTCTCCTGTGGTGGGTGCTGGGGGCAGCCCTGCTGGCGTTCGCATTCGGGATGCAGGGGTTGTACGCTCGTTTCCCGCGCGGATGGCTGACCGACGACAGCTATTTCTACCTGCAGATCGCACGCAACATCGCCCGTCTGGGGTTTCCTCCTTCGACGGAGTTCATCCGACCGACGGGCATCAGCTGGCTGCGGCTGCAGCTGGCCGGCGTCTCCTGGCTGGCGGGCCTGCTCAGCTGGGATTCGCGGTGGCAGCTGGGGGTGATGGTCGGCTTTTTCCTGCTGCT
>JBFGHG010000451.1:0-3994 GCA_041578395.1 Acidobacteriota bacterium | reverse complement strand
TGGATTTCCTGACCCTCGGCGGGGACCGCCAGGGCGTCCTCCAGCCCCTCCGGCTCCGTGTCGTAGAGGGCCTCGAAGACGGCCTGGGGGGAAGTCATGCCGCGGTAGATCTTGTGCTTCTCGTGGCTGGCGGGATCCTCGATCACGCGGCCCGGGGCCTCGTCGGTGCCCGACAGCATGCTGCCCAGCATCACCGTAGACGCACCCACCATGAGGGCCAGGAAGATGTCCTTGTCGTCCTGGATGCCGCCGTCGGCGATGATCGGGATGTCGTCGCCCACCGCGCACCAGCACTCCCTCACCGCCTGCAGCTGCGGGACGCCCGCCGCCGTCTCCAGGCGCGTGCGGCAGCCGCGCCCGGGCCCGATGCCGACCTTGACGGCGTCCGCCCCGAGGTCCCTCAGGAATCTCGCGCCTTCGGCCGTTCCCACGTTGCCGCAGATCAGCTGGGCGTCCGGGAAGGAGTGGCGGAAACTCTCCATGGCGCCCTTCATGACGTCCGAGTGGCCGTGCGCGATGTCGATCACCAGGACGTCCGCCTCGGCCTGGATCAGTTCGGCGGACCTCTCCAGAAAATCGCCGCGGGCGCCGATGGCCGCGCCCACCAGCAGCCGGCCCTTGGTGTCCTTGCTGGAAAACGGCCGCTGCCGGAAGAGGATGATGTCCTTCTTCGTGATCAGGCCCTGGATGCGTCCCTCGCCGTCCACCAGCGGCAGCTTCTCGATGCGGCCCTCGTACATCAGGCGCTCGGCCTCGGCCACGTCCACCCCGGGAGGCCGGGTGGTGAGCCGCTCGAGGGGCGTCATGAACTCGTCGACGCGGCGGTCGTCGTAGCCCTCGATCCAGGGGATGTCGCGGTTGGAGAGCAGGCCGGCCAGCTCGAGGCTCCCTTCTCCCTCCTCGATCAGAATGCCGGTGATGTCGTGCAGCCGGATGAAGGCGCGGGCCTCGCGAATGGTGGTGTGGCGGGGAAGGCACAACGGGTTTTCCACGATGTAGCCGTGACTGCGCTTGACCTTGCGTACTTCCTCGGCCTGCGCTTCGATCGGCATCGCCCGGTGCACGATGCCGATCCCCCCCTCCAGGGCCAGGCTCTTGGCCATGGGCGCTTCCGTCACGCTGTCCATGTTGGCCGCCACCACCGGGATTCCCAGCTCGATCCCGCGCGACAGGCGGCAGGACAACGGGACCAGACGGCGGCTGGCCACCCGGCCGCGCTGCGGGCGGAACAGAAAATCGCCGTACGTCTTGCCTCGAAACTCCGCTTCCAGTTCCATCGATCTGCTCCCGCGCAGCCGGCTGCGCCGAATTGATTATCATAACCGATCGAACCCCCGGAGGCCCGATCCGTCTGCGGGAAGAAAGGAAGGCGAGCGATGCCCGAGTTGCCCGAAGTGGAGACCATTCGACGCGGACTGGAGCAGCGGCTGCCGGGAGGCCGCATCCGCGAGGTGGAGCTGCGGCCCTGCCGCGTTTTCCGCGACGACCCGGAGTTGCTCTCGCAGCAACTCCCGGGCCAGCGCTTCGAGTCCTTCCGCCGGCGCGGCAAGTTTCTGATCATCGAGCTGTCCGACTGGTTCTGGATCGTGCACCTGGGGATGACGGGGCAGCTGACCGTCCGTCTGCCCGAGCGCCCCGACTCTCCCCGCTTCCTGCGGCATCCAGCCACCGGCCTCCAGAGGGTGCGGCAGCACGCGCCCGACCACCACACCCATCTGCACGCCCTGCTCGAGGACGGCCGGGAGCTGCTCTACCGGGACGTCCGCAAATTCGGCCGCCAGCTGCTGCTGCCGCGCGACGAAGACCGGCTGCGCAGCCATTTCGCACACCTGGGACTGGAGCCGTTCGGGGAGGAGTACCGCTGGGAGGCCTTCCGCGGCCGCCTCGACGGCCGCAAGCTGGCGATCAAGTCGCTGCTGCTGCAGCAGAACGTGGTGGCCGGGGTGGGAAACATCTACGCCGACGAGGCGCTCTTCGAGGCCCGCATCCACCCTTGCAGCCGGGTGCACCGGCTGCGGCGCTACGAGCAGAAACGGCTCTTCGAGGCCATTCCCGAGGTGCTGCGGCGCGGCGTTCGATTCGGCGGAACCACCCTGCGCGACTATCTGGACAGCGACGGGCAGCAGGGCACCAACCAGGACGAGCTGCGCGTGTACGGCCGGCCTGAAGAGCCCTGCCCCCGCTGCGGCACGCCGATCGAGAAGATCGTCGTCAGCCAGCGCGGAACGCACTACTGCCCGCAGTGCCAGCGGAGGAGATGACGGGAAAAGGGTTAAGGGATCTTTTTCCGATCGTGGCCGAATCCGACTGTGGGGCGGCCGGGTTTGGTGTACAATGCTGCCGTTGTCGAGAGGCTGACTGAGTTCCTGCGCGCGCGGGTGTTCGCCGAAAAAGTTCAGAGGCGGGGCGTATACTGCTGCGGTGCTGGTCAGGAGCTACGAATTAGAGGTCCGGACCGAGCCCAATTTTCACGTCGTGGACGTGACCCCCGCGATTCGGGAGCGGCTCGGGGAGTCGGGGCTTCGAGAAGGCGTGGTCAACATCTTCAATGTGGGGTCGACCGGGGCCGTGACCACAATCGAGTACGAGCCCGGACTGGTCGAAGACTTCGAGGATTTGTTCGAGAGTTTGGCGCCGGCCGACCGTGAGTATCACCACGAGAAGGCCTGGCACGACGGCAACGGGTTTTCCCACATGAGGGCGTCGTTGTTGAAACCTTCGCTCACCGTGCCGGTGGTGGCGGGGGAACTGAAGCTGGGCACATGGCAGCAGATCGTTCTGATCAACTTCGATAACCGCACGCGCCGGCGCGAACTGGTGGTACAGATGATGGGCGTGGGAGACGGTTCCTGAACGCGCGCGGAACGGGTCCCGAGCCGGCCGCCGCCGCCGCAGTCACTAGCTGAAGACATGATTCGAACGGGGAGGACAGGACGTTTCCAGATCGCGCTGGCCGTGGGCGCCGTGGCCTGCTCGCTGGCCGCGGGCCAGAGCCGGCGGGAAGAGCAGGAGGACCCCTTCCGCCGCTGGCTGGAGCAGGACGTCGTCTACGTCATCTCCTCCCAGGAGCGGGCCGTCTTCGAGAAGCTGACCACCGAGGACGAAAAGGCCGTCTTCATCGAGCAGTTCTGGCGCAACCGCGACCCGGACCCCTCCACCCCCGCCAACGAGTTCCGGGACGAGCATTACCGCCGCATCGCCTACGCCAACGAGAACTTCGCCGCCGGCAAGCCCGGTTGGAAAACCGACCGCGGGATGGTCTACATCAAGTTCGGGCCGCCCGACCGCCGGCAGACCAACCCCATGGGAGGCCGGGTCTACCGGACGCAGCAGGAGCTGATCGCCAGCGACAGCGAGTTCCCGCAACAGCACATGACGGCCATGCCCTTCGAGGTCTGGGAGTACCGGCACATCGAAGGGATGGGGCAGGAGGTCAGCTTCGAGTTCGTCTCCAAGGACGGCTCGCCCGAGTACAAGCTGGCGTTGCACGCCGACGAAAAGGACGCACTTTTTTTCAACACCGGATCGCACCTGCCCCGCATGAGGGGCCGGCTGCGCGGCCTGAAGACCTTCCGGGCGAGCCCGCTGGACAAGGTGGAGGCCTACGCCGCCGCGCAGCGCCCGCTGCCGCTGGATCCTCCGAAGGAGTTCGTCTCGGCCCGGGTCCACTTCAACGAAATGCCCTTCTCGATGGACACCGGGGTCCGTTTCTCCACGGAGACGCCCTGGTGCGACCTGGAGCTGGTCATCCCTCACAGTTCGCTCTCCTTCGACAAGCGCCTGGGGGACTACCACGCCCGCGTCGACCTCGAGGTCTTCGTGCGCGACGTGCGGAAGATCGTGGTCGCGCACCGCTCCGAGCAGCTCGAGACTTCACTGGAAAAATCCGAACTGGCCAGTGGCCTGAAGCAGTCCTCCGCCTATCAGACCTCGTTTCCGCTGCCCCCGGGGCGCTACCTGGTGGAAGTGTGGATTCGGGACGTGCTGGGCGGGG
>JBFGHG010000450.1:0-3995 GCA_041578395.1 Acidobacteriota bacterium | reverse complement strand
GTCCAGCGGCGTTTCGGGCAGCTCCGAGCCTCCGCCCAGGCCCCGCCAGAACATCGAGTACAGGTCGAAGGCGGAGACGGCACTCGAGAGGTAGCCGTGCGAATCGTGCTGCAGCCGCTGCTGAAAGTCTGAGAGGGCGTGCAGGAGTCTCAGCGGGACCGGACCCTCTCCGCCGGCGCGGACCGCCGGGCGCGGGTGGATCAGGAAGGTCATGGGGAGGTTTCCGCCCATCGCGTCTTCCACGGCCCGGCGGTGGGCGGCGATGGGGTGGTCCCGGGCCACGTCGTCCACCACGCGCGATTCGACGCGTGCCAACGGGAGTCCGCAGGCGGCGGGCAGCAAGGCACAGGCCAGCATCCCGGCGATCACACGTCCGGGGTGGCGGACGATCCAGGGGTCCAGACGCGGGCGGGCGGGATGCTGCGGCGGCCGCGATCGAGGACGGCGGAGGGTCAGCAGGGCGGGGCCCAGCGTCAGGGTGGCGGCAAAGGCGCCGAGCGCTCCCAGCGCGGCGCTGCCGCCGAACTGCCGCAGCATCGGGATGGAGGTGGCGGCCAGGGCCAGGAATCCGGCGGCGGTGGTTGCGGTGGTCAGCCGCAGGGCGGGTGTCAGTGCTCGGAAGGTCTGCTCGAGGTTACCCGAGCCGTCCGTCGCCGCCCGTTTTCGATCTTCGATAGCTGTGACCCCGAGCCGGGCCAGGACGTGGATCGCGTCGGAGCTGCCCAGCACCATCACGATCACCGGCAGGCTGGGCGTCAGCAGGGTCACTTTCCACCCGAGCAGCGCCATGGCAGCCAGCGTCCAGACGAGCGCCGTGGAGACGATGGCGAAAGTCAGCAGGACCGCAGACCAGTGCCGGAACATCAGCAGCAGGGCGGCGGCGAGCACCAGCAGGGCCAGGGGAGTGAGCCGGAGGAAGTCCTCGCGCAGCAGCCGCGCGTAGGAGTGCCGGACGGCCGGGCTGCCCGAAATCAGGACGCTCCAGCCGGTGGCCTCGAGGGGCGCTACGGCCCGCCGAACATGCGCCAGAAGAGGGTCACGGTTCTGGTCCTGGGCCCCGGCCTCGTTCAGACGGGCGATTAACGCCGTGGTGCGGGCGTCGTCCGAGAGGAGGCGCCGCCGGTAGAGAGGTTCGGCCAGCAGCCGACGGCGCAGCTCGGCGGGGTCGATACTCTCGATGGCTTCGCGGTCGATCGCGGGCAGGAGGCGGGGCGCTCCCAGGCGCCGGGAGCCGTAGAGCAGGTCCACGACCGGGTCCCGCTCGACCAGCGGGGCCGTGGCCAGGCTGGTGACCTCCTCGACGAGCGGGCTGGCCGCGAGGCGGTCACCCAGCCGGACGACGTCCAGCAGGCCTTCGCGGCTGAAGAGACGGTCGTGGGTGAGGAAGACGAAGACGCTCCGGTCGTCCCGCCCGTATCGCTCGCCCAGCTCGCGGTAGCGGATCGAGACGGGGTCTTCTGGGGACGCCAGCCCGTCCAACCCGAAGTCGAACTGCAGGGAGGGAAGCAGGGCGGCGGCAGCGACCGTGACGGCACCAACCGCCGCCAGGGCGCCCCGCGGATACCGGACAGACCACCGCACCAGCCACATGCCCCCAGCATGGCCCGCAGCGAGGCAGCCGTCGAGCGACACGAAACGCCACCGCCTCAATGGCGTTCTTTTTCGGGGTCACAGCTATCGAATATCGTTTTGGGTTCTCAGCCGGCGGGTCAGGGCAGGACGTATTCGAGGACGGCGAAGTAGTGGATGAGGCTGCCGCCGAGCACGAAGAGGTGCCAGACGCCGTGGTGGTGCGGGAAGCTCTCCCAGGCGTAGAAGATCATGCCGGCGGTGTAGCAGAGTCCGCCCGCCACCAGGTAGAGCATCGCCCCGGTCGGGAGGGCGTGCAGGACGGGCAGCATGAACAGCGCGCAGAGCCAGCCCATGGCGAGGTACAGGACCGTGGAGGACTCGCGGAAGCGCTTCGTGGAGAAGACCTTGAAGGCGATCCCGACCAGCGCGAAGGCCCATACGAACGCCAGCAGCGCCCAACCCCAGCCGCCGCGCACCAGCACCAGGCTGAAGGGGGTCGTGGTGCCGGCGATCAGCAGGAAGATCCCCACGTGGTCCAGGATGCGCAGGAAGTGCTTGAGGCGCGGCCAGACCGCCCAGTGATAGAAGGTGGAGACGGCGTAGAGGAAGAGCAGGGTGGCGACGTACACCGCGCAGCCGATCAGGTGCCGGGGTTCGCCCCGCATCGCCGCGCCGGTGATCAGGACGGTCCCGCCGATCACGGCCAGCAGCAGCCCCAGCCCGTGGGTCAGGCCATTGGCAATCTCCTCTGCCGTAATTCGATGCCGTTCGCGGTCCATGGTTCGTGCCAGGTTCCGATTGGAGCCTGCGATAGGATACCAGATCGCGTCCCAGAGTGCGGCGGCGGCCCCGCTTTCCGAAGGCCGGCTTGCCGGCCGGTCAGGGCGACAACTGATAGCCTCGTCTCGGATTGAGTCGGCTCATCGGGGAGCACGAGAATGAAATCCGACAAGCTTGGCTCGAGCACTTCGGCGGTTGAGGTATCGAACGTGTCGAGCAACGGCTTCCGGCTGCTTCTCGGCGAGCGCGAAGTGTTTCTGCCGTTCGAAGATTTCCCGTGGTTCCGCGAAGCCACCATCGGTCAGTTGCTCAACGTCGTGCGCCCCGCTTCGCATCACCTGTATTGACCGGAGCTGGATGTCGACCTGTCGGTGGAATCGATCGACCACCCCGATCGGTTTCCTCTGGTGAGCAAGGTGGTGCCGGGGAAGGGCGAATCACGGGCAGGGATGCCCGCGCCACACGCTGCCAGTCATCCTGCTGACAGGCCGTCCAGCCACGGCCCGACGAACTCCAGCAGATCCAGGTCGTGGTCGATCAGGCAGATGTGGCCGTACCCCTCCAGGATCTTCAACGTCGCCTGCGGCACCCGCTCGGCCATGAAGCGCGCCTCGCGCACGGAGGGCACCAGCTTGTCGTGATCCCCCGCCAGGAACAGCGCCGGCACCTCGAGCTCCCCCAGACGGTCGCGGATGTCGTAGCTCTGCAGGATCTCCAACCGCCGGATGTACCCGTCCCGCCCGATCGCCCTGGTCTTCTCCAGGAAGACATCGAGGTCTTCCCGGCTCGCGTGGGGAGAGTGCAGCCGGTGGCGGGTGAAGCGGCGGACGATCTGCATCGCCCCCCAGGGAATCAGCCGCAGCAGCCGCGGCGCCAGGTGAACCTTCCACCTCGGCCGGATCGCCGGGAAGGAGTTGACGATCACGATTCCCAGCAGCCGCTCGGGGTGGGCCAGCGCGAAGCTCATGCTCAACGCTCCGCCGAACGACTCCCCGCACAACAGGAACTTCTCCAGGCCCTGCTCGTCGCTCCAGGTATGCAGGTCCTCCACCAGCGAGTCCATGGTGCAGTCCGGGTCGTTGGGAAGAGGGTGCGTTTCGACCCGGAAGCGGCGCTCCAGCAGCGGGATCTGCCGGTAAAAGAGCAGCGCCGTGCCGTCCAGACCGGGGACCAGCAGAATCGTCTGGCGCTCGTCGCCCGCCATCACGCCTCCGCGGCCTCCGGCTCCCGCTCTTCGCCGCGCCGGCCCAGCCGCTCCACCGGAATCCCCACGTAGACGCTGTCCGGCTCCAGCATCGAGTTCTTGGGGATCAGCCCCAGCGCACCCACTTGCGTCCCGCTGCCGATCCGGACCCCGATCTCCACCACCGCCCCCACGCCGATCACCACCCGGTCCCCCAACCGCGCCCGCGCCGTCTTGACCACGCCCCGCTCCACGGTGTGGCCCGACAGGTGCACGCCTCCCCCGATCACCACGTCGTCGCCGAAGTCCAGCAGGTTGTGGTCCGTCACCGTGAGGCTGTTGACGTAGACCCCCTTGCCCAGGCGAAGTCCTGGATGATCTCGACCTTCTTTCGCAGCGTGTCGTCGTCGGAGCCTTCGAGCTCCCGGAGGCTGAGGGGGTCCAGCACCGCCTCCTCGGC
>JBFGHG010000449.1:0-3996 GCA_041578395.1 Acidobacteriota bacterium | reverse complement strand
GAACGATGGAGCCGGTGGCAACCACCGTCAGTGCCAGGTCCTGCCGCCGGACGGGGAGGAGAGTGTCAGCGGAGACCTGGGAGTCTCCATCGGAGAACAGGAAGACCGCAGCCACCAGGGCGAAGACGCCCAGCAGGCCGAAGGCCGTCAGCAAAAACCACTTCCTGCCCTTTTTCCGTGCCATTTCTCATCAACAGCGAACGGAATCCGGGGAGGATTTGTTCGGTCCCGGGCGCCGCAGGATCGCCTCACTGCATGCGGAACGAGTCGTCGAAGTAGACTTCGACTTCCTTCGTGTCGGCCAGCGCAATGCCCTTCGGACCGGTCGCGTCTCCGTGCACGCCGACCGGCGTTCCGGGGCTGGGCGGACCCATGGCCAGGTAGCCGCCGGCCTCGTCGTACATGGTGGCGATGTAGACCGTGTCCACGGACAGCCCGCCGATTTCGACGACCTTGCCGTTGGCGTCGGAGCTGGCCATGGCGATCGGCATCGAGCCGCCCTGGCCGAAGTTGGGGTTGTCGAAGACGAAGATCCAGATGCGGTGATCGGGGTCGACCGGCCCTGGGCCCTGGTACTCGACCTTGACCTGCAGCGTGTGGGTGCCCGAAGCCGTCGCCAGAAAAGTGCCGACCAGCAAAACTACCGTGAAAGCAAACATCTTGCGCATGGTGACGAATCCTCCTTTTCGCTACTCATTCTCCCGGAGAGTACCGATGGGCTGCCAGCGCCGTTCGATGAGCGGTCGTTTTCGGCGGCTGAACGGCGGTCCGCTGGGAGTTCGGGTCGGCTGTGTGACAGAATTCGGGCGATGGGCATCTACCGCCGCTGGTTCCTCCCCCGGCTCACTCGTTGGGCGATGTCGGAGGAATCGGTGCGCGAGCAGCGCGGGCCGGTGCTGGCCTCCGCCCGCGGCGAGGTGCTGGAAATCGGCGCCGGACCGGGGCTCAACCTCCCCTTCTACCCGGAGACGGTGGCCAGCCTGGTCGCCATCGACGTGAATCCGGGCATGTTCGAACTGGCCGCGGAGCCGGCCGCCCCGTTTCCGGTGCGCCGGAAGGTGCTGGACGGCGAAGACCTGCCCTTCGACGACGAGAGCTTCGACTGCGTCGTCAGCACCTGGACCCTGTGCAGCATTCCCCGGGTGGGGCGGGCCCTGGAGGAAGTTTGGCGCGTGCTGCGGCCCGGAGGCCGGCTGCTGTTCGCGGAACACGGCGCCAGTCCGGACGCGTCCGTTCGCCGCTGGCAGGACCGCCTCACACCGCTGCACCGGCGCCTGACCGGCGGCTGCCACCTGAACCGGGACATCCCGGCTCTGATCGAAGCGGCGGGCCTGCAGTGCCGTCCGCTGGAGCGCTTCTATCTGCCACGGTCGCCGCGAATCCTGGGGTACACCTATCGCGGCCGGGCCTCGAAACCGCCCGAGCCCGGGGAGGCGGCGGGGGCTTGAAGCTACGGCGGGTCTTCGGAGTCAACCTGTCCAGCGACTTCCCCTTCCTGGCGCGCCTCCCTGCGGCGGACGGGGAGCCCGACCTGAGTTTCCGCTGTGTCTCGCGCTGGTCCTCCGGGGCGCCGCAGGGACGGCAGTTGTTCCGAAGTCCGGAGCGGCTGGTGTCGGGCCAGCGGGCGCTGGAGCTGGACGCGCAGGCAGAGCGCTACCTGCTGCGGGTCGGCGGCGTGGGGGAGTTCGAGATCGCGGCGCGAGAGATCCGCTGCCTGCCGGCCCGGGACGATCCGGTCATGGTGGAGATCGCCTTGCTGGGCACGGTCATGAGTTTCTGGCTCGAGCAGCGGGGCGTGGCGGCCATGCACGCCTCGGCCGTGGCGGTGGGAGCCAGAGGCGTGGCCTTCCTGTCGGGCCAGGGGGGCGGCAAGAGCTGCCTGGCCGCGGGGTTCCTCGAGCAGGGGGACGGGCTGCTGAGCGACGACGTGCTCCCGCTGGTGGAGCGCGAAGGTCGAGCCTGGGCCCAGCCCGCATACCCCCAGATGCGGTTGGGAGACCGGGAGGCCGGCCGCCTGCTTCCCCCCGGACTGGAGCTTCCACGTGTGCACGAGGCGATCTCCAAGCGGAGAGTGGCGGTGGGCGATGGAGGCTGGGGCCGCTACTGCCACCGCTCGGTGCCGCTGGCGCTGGCGCTGCTGCCCGAGCGCGCCGCGGATTCACGGAGCCAGATCCGCCTGGAGCCGGTGGGCCGGGCCGCCGCCGCGGTGGAGCTGGCCCGCCACTCGTTTCTGGGGCGGACGCTTCGAGCGGCCGGGCTGGAAGTTGAACGTTTTCGGAGGCTGGCCGCTCTGGCCCGGCACCTGCCGTTCCGGAGGCTGGTCTACCCCAGCGGGCTCCGATATCTGCCCCGGGTGCGGCAGGCCGTGCTGGAGGAACTCGACCACCTGGATTGAAGAAAGGACTTCGAAATGGGCAAGAGCCTGACGTTCGCCGCGCTGTTGATTGCCGCTGTTTCAGTGGCGGGTGGACAGAACGAGGACTCGGAGAGCTTCGCTGAGCGGTTGCAGGCGCTCGATTCTCGGCTCCGCGAACTGGGGCCCGAGGGAGGCCTCCCCGATCCCGAGCATTACCGGCCGGCGGCGGTCCGGGGACGCTTCGAGCGGCTGCTCGAGGCGAGGGCGGAACTGGCTCGAATGAACGCCCGGCAGCAGCCCGTCTCGTCCCGCGTGGACTACCTCCTGGTAGCGGCCCGCAGCAACGACCTGCTGTTCGAGCACCAGACGACGAAACCCTGGGCGCGCGACCCCATGTTCTACCTGGAGCCCATCCGGCGCTACCCCTACCCCGATCCGGCGGTGGACCCGGAGTTGCTGCGGCGACGGCTGGAACAGGTGCCGGAGTGGCTAGAGGCGGCCCGCGCCAACCTGACGGAAGTCGCCGGCGAGCTGGCCGGGATCGCCCTCTTTCATCTGGAGAACTACGACGGCGTAGGGCAGGGGGAACCGCTGCGAGATCCTCCTCCGGCGGGCATCCTGGGCTGGTACCGCGAGCTCGAGAAGCGGACCGCCCAGGCCGAGCCGGCGATGAGGGACGAGGCGCGCGCGGCAGCCGGAGCGGTGGAGTCGTTTCGCGACTGGCTGCGCCAGCGGCGGGAATCCTTCGACGCCCCGGCGCACCTGGGTTGGACGCGCTACCAGTGGTATCTGCACAACGTGCGCCTGATGCCTTTCACCGTCTCGGAGGTGCAGGCGATCGGCAGCCGCGAGCTGGCGCGTTCCCGGACGCTGTGGGAGATCGAGCGCCGCCGCAACCGGGACCTGGCGCCGCTCGAGCTGGCGGCCGACGAGCGGGAGTACGCCGGCCGGGTGGCGGAGGCGGAGCGGAGAATCCGCGAGACGATCGAGCGGCTCGAGCTGCTGACGATCCCGGATGGGCTGGGCGCCTTCGAGACGGACGCCTTCTGGCGGGCCGGGATGAAGCGCCACTTCTGGGAGGAGATTCAATACCGGGACGCTCACAACAACCACATCCACGCCTCGATCCCGGGCCACCGCTTCGACCGCCTGCTGGCGCGCCGGGTGGAGGACCCCCTCCGGGGCGGCTTTCAGGACGGGGGCCGGGCCGAAGGCTGGGCCTACTACGTGGAGTCGCTGCTGCTGCACTCCGGTCTGCTGGACGATCGGCCGCGGGCCCGGGAGCTGTTTTACATCGCCGAAATCGCGCGGGCCGTGCGCATCCCGATCGAACTGCGGATGCAGTCGGGGGAGTCGAGCCTCGAGGAGGCGGTCCGGGAGATGGTCCGGCTGGTGCCGCTGATGGAGGAGAACCTGGCCCGCTACGACCTCGAGATCTACCTGCGGCGGCCGGCCTACGGGATGAACTACGTGATGGGCCGGGTGCAGCTCGAACAGCTGCTGGCCGAGCGCAGCGTGGCGCTGGGGGAGGACTTCGACCTGGGGGCGTTTCACGACCGGTTCCTCTCCTACGGGTGGATCCCCATCACGCTGATCGGCTGGGAGATGAACGGCTGGGACGAGCGGGCGGAACGGTTCTG
>JBFGHG010000448.1:0-3997 GCA_041578395.1 Acidobacteriota bacterium | reverse complement strand
TGGAGGGGGCAGGATTCGAACCTGCGTAGACCCGAAGGTCGACGGGTTTACAGCCCGTTGCCTTTAACCACTCGACCACCCCTCCACACGTTGCAGCCCCCAACGGCACGGCCCTCTCGGCGGCCGCGATCGGATTTCCGGCAAGCTGGCGAAGGGAATCGAACCCCCAACCTACTGATTACAAATCAGTTGCTCTACCGTTGAGCTACGCCAGCGGAAACAGAGAAAATAGCACAGCGAAGGCGGGAAGTTCAAGTGCCGCTGCAGTCTCTTCAGTCCCGTCCTCGAGACCCGGCCCTCGCGGCTTCTCCGAGCTCTCGTCTACCGAAGCGACCGAAAGCGAACAGCGACAGGGGAGTCGACGACCCCCTATCGTCCCGGCCGATCGCGGAAGGACAGCTGGCGCGCGGAGATGCGAAATCGCCACAGCAGCCGCAGGAACTCCCGGTTCGTCAGCTTCCGGTTGCGGAGGACCTCCCCGCGCTTGCGCAGCATCGGGGGGAGCCCGCGCCAGGAATCCCATCCCGCTCGCGCCGCGGTTTTCGTCGCAGCCGTCCAGCGGTGCTGCCTCCGGAAAGCGCCCGACGCCCCCCGCCCCGCCAGGGCGGCCAGCAGGTTCCAGCTCCAGCGGTAGGCGGTGAAGAGCGGATTGAGAAGCAGCAGGGGCAGGGGGAAGTTCTTGACCGCCAGCCAGAGCCGGTTGCGCTCCACCCAGTAGACCTTCTGCAGCGCGTGCGGTCCGGTAGTGGCGCTCTGCCGGTGCCGCACTACCGCATCCGGAACGTATTGGCACTCCCAGCCCAGCCAGCGGGCGCGCTGGCCCAGATCGGCGTCGTCCGCGTAGGCGAAGAAGTCCTCGTCCAGCCCGCCCGTCTCCTCCAGCAGCCGGCGGCGGTAGAGCGCCGCGCAGCCGTCCGGGAAAAGCGCCTCGCCCGGCTCGTCGAAGCGGCCGTCGTCGGGCTGCCCCGTCCCCCGTCCCCGGTTCTGACCGTCCAGGAAGATCAGGTGCCCTGCCTTGTCGATGACTTCCGCTCCCTCCAGCAGGATCTTGCAGGCGCACATCCCGATGCCCGCGTCCTGCTGGATCCCCTCCACCATCCGCTCGAGCCAGTCCGGCTCGGCGCGGGCATCGTTGTTGAGGAAGGCGACCAGCTCGCCCCGCAGGTGGGGCAGCGCGGCGTTGGTCCCGCCGGCGAACCCGCGGTTCTCTTCGAGCCGGACCAGGCGCACCCGATCGCCGTAGCGGGACTCCACCAGGTCCACACTCCCGTCGGACGAGCCGTTGTCGACCACCAGCACCTCGACCCGCGGCCAGGTCTGGCCGAACAGGGAGTCGAGACAGCTCTCGAGCAGGTGGGCGCCGTCGTGGTTGACGACGATGGCGGAGACCAGAGGCGGCTGGTCGCTGCTCATCGGCCGATGGCGAAGTAGAAGAAGCCCTTCTCGCGCATCTCGGCCGGGTCGTACTGGTTGCGGCCGTCGAAGATGACCGGCTGGCGCAGCAGCGACTTGACGCGCTCGAAGTCCGGATTGCGGAACAGGTGCCACTCGGTCACCAGCACCAGGGCGTCGGCCCCGTCCAGGGCGGCGTAGTGCGTCTCGGCGTACTCGATTCCGTCCCCCAGCTCTCGGCGGGCCGCCTCCATCGCCTCCGGATCGTAGGCCCGCACCCGGGCTCCCAGCCGCTGCAGGCGGCGGATGATCACCAGCGAAGGGGCTTCCCGGATGTCGTCCGTCTGCGGTTTGAAGGAGAGGCCCCAGATGGCGAACGTCCGGCCCGAGAACGGCTTCTCCTCGCTGCGGTCGAGGCGTACGCGGTGCAGGCCGCGGTTGTCCGACTCGAAGGCGAAATTCTGCCGGGTGGCCTCGGCCGGACTCACGCCCCCTTGGGCCAGCTCGGAGGCGTAGAACTTGCGCATCTTCTCGATCAGGACTTCCTTCTGCAGCTCGTTGACCTTGCGCACGGCCGGCACCAGTTCCAGCGGGTAGTGGTGCTCCCGCGCCAGGGCCTCGAGCGCGTGGATGTCCTTGGGGAAGCAGGAGCCGCCGTAGCCGATGCCGGGAAACAGGAAGGAGCGGCCGATCCGGGGGTCCAGCCCCATGCCCCGCCTCACCCACTCCACGTCCGCGCCCACGTGCTCGCACAGGTTGGCGATCTCGTTGATGAAGGAAATGCGCGTGGCCAGCATGGCGTTGGAGGCGTACTTGGTCATCTCGGCGCTGCGGTGGTCCATCACCAGGATGGGGGCGCCACTGAGCGTGAAGGGGGAGTACAGCTCGCGCATGCGGTCGGCCGCCTCCCCGTCGTCGCAGCCGACGATGACCCGGTCGGGGCGCATGAAGTCCTCCACCGCTGCGCCCTCCTTCAGGAACTCGGGGTTGGAGACCACCCGGAGAGCATGGCTGGTCAGCCCGGCGATTTCCCGCCGCACCCGTTCGGCGGTGCCCACCGGCACGGTGCTCTTGTTGATCACGATCTTGGGACCGTTCATGGCGCCGGCCACGTCGCGCGCCGCCTGCATGACGAAGCTCAGGTCGCTGGCTCCGCTTTCGCCGGTAGGCGTCCCCACGGCGATGAAGATCAGCTCGGAACGCCGCACGGCCGCGGCCAGGTCGGTGGTGAAGCCGAGCCGGCCGTCCTCGAGGTTGCGCTCCAGCATCTCCTGCAACCCCCGCTCGAACAGCGGCGACTCCCCCCGCAGCAGGCGGGCGATCCGCTGCTCGTCGATGTCCATGGCGACGACGTCGTTTCCCATTTCCGCGAAGCAGGTGGCGCTGACCAGCCCCACGTACCCCGTCCCGATCATGCAGACTTTCATGAGTGCTTCAGTCCAATGCGGCCGCGATCTTGACCGTTGCGCCGCGCCCCAGCTTCGCTTCCAGCAGCGCGAAGGGCTGGGCCAGCACCACCAGCGGCAGGTAGAGCGCTCCCCGCACCAGCCCACCTCCCCCGGACGCGCCGTTGCCTCGCCGCACCCGGCTGGACATGGGGTCCAGACCCGGAAACAGGCTGGACACGAAGGCGGCCGCGTTGTCGCGCAGCGAGTAGTGCTCGACGGACAGGATCCGGTAGCCCGCCCTGCCCAGCAGGTGCTGCACCGAGAAGAGCGAGTAGTTGTACAGGTGCCGCGGGCAGTCCAGCCCGTACCAGCGGGACCCGAAGAGGCGCGCCTGCAGGCTGGCGCGGTTGGGGACCTGCACCAGCGCCAGACCGCCCGGACGCAGCAACTTGCGCAGGTATTTCAGGTAGCGGAACGGGTCGGGCACGTGCTCGAGCAGGTGAAAGAGGGTGAGAACGTCGAAGCTTTCGCCCTGCTTGGCCAGTTCGTCGGCCGTACCCTGGAAGACCCGGCCGGGAACCGCCTCCCGGGCCAGCTCGGCCGCCTCGGGGGACCGCTCCAGGCCGTGCGCGTCGAAGCCGGCTTCGGCCGCCATCCGCAGAAACGCCCCGCCCCCGCTGCCGATGTCCAGCAGCCGCTTTCCCGCCGGGTCGGGACAGACGCTGCACAGCCAGCGCAGCTGATCGCGGCGCAGCACCCACTCGCGGTAGCGCCCTTCCCAGACCCCCGCCCTCCCCCGCGCCTTCCACCAGTAGCCGGAGGGGTAGAAGCCGTCCAGCGCGGCCAGCAGTTCCGGGGTCTCCGGCTGAAAGAGGAGCCCGCAGCTGGAGCATTCGTGCAGCAGGAAGTCGCCCGCCGCGGCCCTGAAGAACCGGTCCTTCAGCCGGTAGCGGGCCGCGGTGTTGGGGTACTCGCAGACGGGGCACTGCATCAGCGCAACCTCTTCTTGAAGAGGAACAGCAGGTTGTTCCAGCCGTCGCGAAAGGGCTGCAGCTTCTTCTCTCCCGCCCTGTTGGAGAAGTTGATGGGGATCTCCTTGAACCCGATGTCCTTCTTGCGCAGCGCCTCGATCTTGATCTCCTCGGAAAAGGCCATCCCGTCGCTCTCCAGGACCATCTTCTCGAGCGACTCCTTGAAGAAGATCCACATCCCGGACT
>JBFGHG010000447.1:0-3999 GCA_041578395.1 Acidobacteriota bacterium | reverse complement strand
GTCGACCAGCGGCATGACCGCCTGGGTTTCGGGATCTCCGAAGCGTACGTTGAACTCGACGACCCGCGGGCCGTCGTCGGTCAGCATCAGGCCGCAGTAGAGAACGCCGGCGAAGGGGCGTCCCTCTTCCGCCATACCACGGAGGGTGGGCTGGACGACCTCCTGGACGATCCGCCGCTCCAGTTCGCGGCTCAGGATGTCGTCGGACGAATACGCCCCCATCCCCCCGGTGTTGGGACCCTCATCGTGGTCGAAGACCGCCTTGTGGTCGCGCGAGGCGGGCAGCGGCAGGAAAGTCCGGCCGTCGGTCAACACCATGAAGGAGGCTTCCTGCCCCTCGAGGAACTCCTCGAGCAGCAGGCGATCCCCGGCGCTGCCGAAGCTCCGCTTGCGAATGATCTGGTCGACCGCGGCCAGCGCCCCGTCCCGGTCGCGGCAGACGAACACCCCTTTGCCGGCCGCCAGTCCGTCGGCTTTCACCACCACCGGGTAGCGGCAGTCCGCTGAGCGCAGCTTCCGTTCCGCTTCGTCGGCCTCCTCGAACACTTCGAAGGTGCCGGTGGGAATGCCGTGGCGCTGCATGAAGCGCTTGGCGAAGACCTTGCTGCCCTCGAGCGCCGCCGCTTCCCGCCCGGGTCCCGCGATGGCCAGCCCGGCGTCCCCGAAGCGGTCCACGATGCCCAACACCAGGGGCGCTTCCGGTCCCACCACCGTCAGGTCGACCGACTCGCTGCGCGCCAGCTCCAGCAGGCCGTCCACGTCTTCGGCATCGACCGGGACGTTGCGTCCCAACGTGGCGGTGCCGCCGTTTCCGGGCGCGATCAGCAGGTCCGTGAGCCGGGGGCTTTGCGAGAGCTTCCAGGCCAGCGCGTGTTCCCGGCCGCCGGAGCCGACCAGCAGGACTTTCAATCGATACTCTCCCCGGGGTCAGTCGGTGCCGCCGGCGCCGCTCGAACCCGAAGCCTTCTTCGACTCGGCCGAGGGCTTCTCTTTCTTGGCGGGTTTGGACTCCGCACTACTCGAGTCCTTGGCCGCCGCCTCCTTGCCGGGACTCTCCTTGGCGCTCTTCTCGCCGTTGGTCTTGCGGGCGTAATCCGTGATGTACCAGCCGCTCCCCTTGAACTGGATGGCGGGCGCGCTCAAGAGCCGCTCGAGGCGCCCTCCGCACTCGCTGCACTCGTCCAGCGGGTCGTCGGAGAACTTCTGGATCACTTCCAGCTGCCGGCCGCACTTCTGACATTCGTATTCGTACAGAGGCATACGCAGTCACTCCTCGCGCCATCGCGCGCGAGACGTCTATAGTATCAACCACCCCGGACAGCAAGCCTCACCCGCCGGGCGTCACCAGGTACAGGAAGCGGGTCCCCGACTTCAGCTCCTCGCGCCGGACGACCTCGAACAGCTCCTCCAGCCGACGCTCGAAGGGCTCCCGGTCGTAGTCCCAGTACTGGTCCGGCTTGTTGAGCAGCAGGGTCTGCACCATCGGGTCGTCCTTGCCCACGTACTCGATCACCACCGCCGACCCCAGCTGCCGGAGCCAGGCCAGGAAGTCGGCGACGGGAATGTTCGACCCGATGACCATGTGGTGGATCAGCGCCAGGCAGAGCACCAGGTCGGGCCGCCGGCGCTCCTCCAGGCTCTTGCGCTCCCGGCCGCGCCAGCCCAGGTTGGGGGAGGGGTCCGCCAGGTCGTTGCACAGCGGCAGAATGCGTTCCTCCTTCTCCTCCCGCAGCTGGCGGTACAACCGTTCCACGGCCAGGTGATCGCCGTCCATGGCCACCACGTAGCCTGCGTGCTTCGCCGCCAGGCGGGAAAAGACGCCGGTATTGGCCCCCAGGTCCCAGACCAGTTCCGGCTGCACCCGCTCGGCGGCGGCCTGGACGAAGTCCGCCTTGCTCTGGTGGTCGGCCTGGCTGTAGGTGTTGTCGCTGGCGTAGTCGGACCAGGTGGAGCGGCCGGGCTCCCAGCCGAGGCCCGCCACCAGGCGGCGCAGTTTGCGGGCGT
Source organism: Acidobacteriota bacterium (assembly GCA_041578395.1). Taxonomy (GTDB): domain Bacteria; phylum Acidobacteriota; class UBA6911; order RPQK01; family JANQFM01; genus JBFGHG01. Next base: position 1,995 of record JBFGHG010000447.1, on the reverse strand, counting down.
TGGCCCGGATCAGCTCGCGGTTGAAGCCGGCCTGGCGCAGCTGGCCCTTCACGTCCTGCTGTCCGCCCCCGTAGCGGGCCTGCAGCTTGGCCTGCAGGTAGACGTGGCTGAACACCCCCGGGCGCAGGCGGTCCCGCCAGCTCATCACGGCGTTGCACTGTTCCGGTTCGATCCCGTCCAGGCTCCCCCGCAGCCAGCCGTGGAACTCGAGGTTGCGGTAGGCCTGCAGCAGCAGCGGGTAGAGGAAGAGCTGGCAGAATTGCCGGTAGCCCGCCCACGGTTCGCCTTCGGCGAGCGTCTCGAAGGAGGCCACGTCGATGAACAGCGGCCGCGCGCCCATCCACTGGACGTTGTACGAGGAGGCGTCTTTGGGGATCATCCCCTCTTGGAGCCCCGCCAGGATCAGGTCCAGCTGCAGCAGCGCTGCGTCCTGCAGCATGGAAAAGGACCATTCGTAGGGGTAGGAGACGAAGGGGAGGCGTTCGTGCTCGAGCAGGCCCACCCACTGCTCCCCGAAGCGCTGCGGCTCGGGGTCGGAGACCTCGCGGGTGGGCACGATGGTCCCCTCCTGCTGGGCCTGCTGGAAGAAGCGGGTGGCCGAGAGCTTCTTCCACTCGGCGTGGGCCTGGGCGCTCAGGGTCCGGTAGACCGCGCCTTTCCAGTAGAGAATCCGGCCGTTTCGATCCCGAAACGAGCCCGGTTCGAGCATGCAGTCGGTCATGTCGGGAGTGTCGGGGTGGATGGGACGGAGGATCCGGCCGCGCTAGGTTCCTTCGGAGGGCAGATCCGGATGGGTGGACTCCGTCGACTGCGCTTCGGTCTCTTTCGGCCCCATGCCGAAAAACGCGAGGACCCGCTGCCAGAACAGCTTGACGAAGACCAGCAGGCCGGCCGCTCCGGCCAGCAGCAGCTGCAGAAAGAGGCTGCCGGTCCCGGGGTCCATGTACGCCAGAGGTCCGATTGTCATCGCGCTTTGCCCTCGCTTTTCTGCAAAGTTTTTACTTTAGCAGAGGGGGCGGGGCAGTTCCAGCCGGCCCGCGGGACCGTTGCGCGTCCCATCCGGCTTTGCTGGTACCATGAAGGCCCTATGCTGGACCGCAATCAACTCCGCGATCGATTGTCGCATGTCTGCAAGCTGCTGAAGACGAAGGGCTTCCAGCTGGACGAGCAGTCCTTCCGCCGGATCGACGAGCGCGAGAAGAAGACCCGGCTCGAATGGGAGGAGCTGCGAGCACTGCGGAACCGGGTCAGCGACGAGATCGCGGCCCTCAAGAAGTCGGGCGGCGACGCCGGCGAGCAGATCGCGCGGATGCGCGAGGTGTCGGCCCGGATCAAGGAACTGGACGGGGAGATCGCCGCCGCCGAAGAGCAGATGGCGGACTTTTTGGCCGGCATCCCCAACCTGCCGCACGAATCGGTGCCCGTCGGGCCCGACGAGTCGGCCAACGAGGTGGTGCGGGAGGTGGGGGAGGTCCCGGAGTTCGACTTCGAGGTGCGGGACCACGTCGACCTGGGGGCGGCGCTGGGGATCCTCGACCCGGAGCGGGCGGCCAAGATCGCCGGGGCGCGCTTCACCAACTACTACGGCGCCGGCGCGCGGCTGGAGCGGGCCCTGATCAACTTCATGCTGGACGTGCAGACGCAGGAAAACGGCTACCGCGAGGTCCTGCCGCCGTTTGTGGCCAACAGCCGGAGCTTCTTCGGCACCGGCAACCTGCCCAAGTTCGCGGCCGACCTGTTCAAGCTGGAGGATACCGACTACTACCTCGTCCCCACCGCCGAAGTGCCGGTGACCAACGTCTTCGCCGGCGAGATCGTGCCGGAGGCGGCCCTGCCGGTGGCGTTGACCGCCTACACGCCGTGCTTTCGGAGCGAGGCCGGCTCCTACGGCAAGGACACGCGCGGGCTGATCCGCCAGCACCAGTTCAACAAGGTGGAGCTGGTCCGCTTTTCGACCCCGGAGGATTCGTACGATCAGCTGGAGCTGCTCACCCG
>JBFGHG010000446.1:0-4003 GCA_041578395.1 Acidobacteriota bacterium | reverse complement strand
CCTTCTAGGCCGCGATTCTTCCCACCGGATCACGGGCAGAATGCCCGCGCCACTCTCCACTCAATTCTGGTCGCAGCGGCACACCTGGCGGATCCGGCCGTAAATTCGGCGCAGCGCGGCGTTGCGCCGCCGGGTGTCGCCCTCGCTGCCCTCCAGCAGCTCCTTGATCTTGTCCAGCGCTCCTTCCAGCCCGCTCACCATGATCTCGGTGCGCGTGGGGTCGTAGGGGATGAAGACGTCCTTGAAGCCGAGTTCGGCGAAGATCTTCAGGTAGCGCGCCGACACCACGTCCGGGCAGTTGATCCGCCGGCGCCCCGCCTTCAGTTCGTAGCCCAGCAGCGTCTCCAGGATCTGGGGCTCGCACTTGCGGCCCGGCAGCCGGACCACCCGGTTTCGGTCCTGCACCACGTCGCAGCAGTAGATCTGCCGGATCCGTTCGATTTCGCCGTCGATTTGACGCTTCGACATGCGGGTGGTCTCCAACCCCTTCCCACCTTTCATTAGAACACAGTGGCACGGCCTTTCAGGCCGTGATCCTCCCACACACCGACCAGAATCACGGGCAGGATGCCCGCGCTACCGTTGACTGGGCCGGGGGTGCGTGGTAGTTTTTCCCGGCACTCACAGGAGGTTCGTGCCGATGTCGATGGAAGCTCTGGGAATGGTCGAGACGCGCGGGTTCGTGGGCTCCGTGGAAGCCGCCGACGCGATGGTCAAAGCCGCCAACGTGACCCTGCTCGGCAAGGAGTACATCGGCGCCGGCTACGTGACCGTCTTCGTGCGCGGCGACGTGGGCGCCGTCAAGGCCGCCACCGACGCGGGCGCCGCCGCTGCCCGGCGCGTGGGCGAACTGGTGAGCGTGCACGTCATTCCGCGTCCCCATCAGGAAGTGGAGAAGGTTCTCCCCGCCGCCAGCCGCGGCAAGAAGTGAACGGGACCGGCCCGCGCTAGGTTGGATATTCGGTGTTGCGCGACAAAGATCTTCTCTCCATCCAGCAGGCCAGGGAACTGGTCGAGCGCGCCCATCAGGCCGAACAGCAATTCAAGACTTTCGATCAAGAGCGGGTCGACGTCATCGTGGCCGCGATGGCCGCAGCGGCCGAGAAGAACGCCCGCCGGCTGGCCGAAATGGCGGTGGAGGAGACGGGCCGCGGCAAAGTCGAAGACAAGGTCATCAAGAACCTGTTTGCGGCCGTGGACGTGCATGAGTACCTGAAGGGACTGAAGACCTGCGACGTCATCGCCGAGAACAAGGAGAAGAAGGTCGTCGAGATCGCCGTCCCCTTCGGGGTGATCGCGGTCATCGTCCCCACGACCAATCCCACCTCCACCACCATCTTCAAGATCCTCTCCGCGCTCAAGGGCCGCAACGCCGTGGTGGTGGCGCCCCACCCGCAGGCCGTCCGCTGCACTCTGGAGACGGCCCGGGTGATGGACGAGGCCGCCCGGCAGGCGGGCGCGCCCGATGGCTGCGTCAACTGCATGGACACGGTCACTCTGCAGGGGACCAACGAGCTGATGCATCACAAGCGGACGGCCCTGATCCTGGCCACCGGCGGCGCGGCCATGGTGCGGGCGGCCTACAGCTCCGGGAAACCGGCCTACGGGGTGGGCCCCGGCAACGTCCCGTCCTTCATCGAGCGCACGGCGGACGTCCCCAAGGCGGTCCGGGACGTGCTGGCCGGCAAGACCTTCGACAACGGCCTGCTCTGCTCCTCGGAGCAGTGCATCGTCTGTGACCGGCCGGTGGAGAAGCAGGTCGTCGAAGAGCTGGTGAAAAACCGCGCCTATCTGTGCAACGACCAGGAGCAGGCGCTCCTCGAGAAGCTGGTGCGCACCCCGGCGGGCCGGCTCAACGCCGACATCGCCGGAAAATCGCCCCAGGTGATCGCCCAGATGGCGGGCTTTTCGGTGCCCGCGGAGATCGTCTGCCTGGTGGGGCGGCCCAAGGGCGTGGGCCGCGACCACCCCTTGTCGATGGAGAAGCTCTCGCCGATCCTGGGGCTGTACGTGGTGGACGGCTGGGAGGAGGGATGCCGGCGCTGCATCGAGGTGTTGAGCTACGGCGGACTCGGCCACACCATGTCGATTCACTCGCAGGACCGGGACGTGATCCTGGAGTTCGGCCTGAAGAAGCCGGCGTACCGCATCTGCGTCAACACGCCTTCCACGCACGGCTCAGTGGGACTGACCACGGGCGTCCCCCCCTCGATGACGCTGGGCTGCGGCTCGCCGGGGGGCAACATCACCTCGGACAACATCACCGCCCTGCACCTGATCAACGTCCGCCGCCTGGCCTTCGAAACCCGCCCCACCGACGCCATCCCCTTCGGAAAGTCCCAGCCCGCGGGCGGCGGGATCGCCTCACCGGCGCCGGGGAATCTGCGCGACGTGGTGCGCAGCGTGGTGGAAGACTACGTGCGGCAAAAAAAAACTCCGTCGCGGGTTGAAGCCGCGCCGCCCAGACCGAACCCGCCGCCTCCGGCACCCACCCCTGCCGCCCCCGTGAAAGAACCGCCCAGGGAGCCGGCCGTCGACTTCGTCTGCGAGGACGACGTCCGCCGGGCCCTGGCCGCCAAGACCAAGATCACCGTCCACGCCAAGACCATCTTCACGCCTGCGGCCCGGGACGCAGCCTCTGGCAGAGACGTCTTCGTCTGGCAGTGAGTCGGTGGGCCAGCCTTTCCGGGCTGGCATTCTGGGACGGCGGGCAGGGTGCCCGTCTCACTTCGTTTTGAGAAAGCCGCCAGCAATCCGCGTCAATCAATGCAAGGCAAGATTGCGGCGTGGCCGCCCCGGCCGCGGCAGGGGCACGAGCGGCCTCTGGCCCCGTTCTTGCAAGTTTGCCTATGGTATGATTGGGCCTTTTCGGTTGAGGGCACGGGATGGTCTGGGCGATTGCGGGAGGAATCGGCGCGCGCGCCAAGGAGATTCTGGCGGCGCTCTACCAGATCGTCCTCGGCCTGGGCGGCCCCGGACTCTTCTTCCTGGCGCTGGCCGATTCGTCCTTCCTCTCCATTCCCGAAGGCAACGACATCCTGATCATCGTGCTCTCCACCGGCGCCACCTGGGAGCGGATGCTCTACTACGTGGCCATGACCACCGCCGGCTCCGTGACGGGCTGCTTCCTGCTCTTCTCGGTGGGCCGCCGCGGCGGCAAATTCGTCAGCAAACGGCTGAGCGCCGGCAAGCTGGACACCATGCGGCGGCTGTACGTGCGCTGGGGCACCTGGGCCATCGTGATTCCTTCGATTCTTCCTCCCCCCACCCCCTTCAAGATCTTCGTCCTCTCGGCGGGCGTCTTCGGCGTCCCGACGCCCCGCTTTCTGGCCGCCGTGGCGGCCGGCCGCAGTTTCCGCTACCTGATGTGGGGCGTGCTGGCCGTGCTGTACGGCGAGCGGGCCAAGCTGTGGCTGGAGCAGAACTTGCACACGGTGGGCATCGTGTTGGCCTTGCTGCTGGCCGCCGCCGTGGCCAGCCTGATCGTGTCCCGGGTGTGGGGACGCAAGAAGCAGGCGCCGGAGGGTGCCGCATGAGGAACCGCCGCGTACTCCCCCTGCTGGCGGTGCTGCTGGTGGCCGGCGCCGCCCGCTGCGGACCCCGGACCGTGGAATTGGACGTCCCGGTGGCCTACGGCGAGGCGCAGGAGGTCACGCCGCAGGAGTTGCTCGAGCTGGTCAACGGCTACGCGCGGCTGCAGACGCTGACCGTCTCCCGCTTCTCGGCCGAATTCACCGGGGGCTCGCTGGAAAAGGGCTACCTGAAGGAGTACCCGCGGGCCAAGGGCTACCTGGTGGCGGCCGCGCCCGACTCGATCTTCCTGAACATCCTGAACCCCCTCACCAGTTCCACGGTGGTGACCATGGCCGCCTCCGAAGGGAGATTCCAGATCTGGGTGCCGCGGGAGAACACGTACCTGGTGGGGAGCACCGCCCTGCGCCGGGAGGACGAGGACCCGCTGCACAACGTCCGCCCCGACCACATCCTGCAGGCCCTGCTGGTG
>JBFGHG010000445.1:0-4003 GCA_041578395.1 Acidobacteriota bacterium | reverse complement strand
GTAGCGGCGCGTCACCCCGAACAGGTCCTTGAACTCTCCCACCCCGAAGGCGCCGGCGGAGCGGAAACGCTGTTCGATCTGCTCGGACACCCAGTCCAGCTGGCGGCGGGACAGGACCAGATCCTGGGACACCCGCACCAGTTCCCCGTCCCGCAGCAGCAGGTAGTAAAGGTCGCGCACCTCTCCCTCCGATCCGTTCAGATCGCGGGCCAGTTCGGGCAGGGAGGGGGACTGCAGCCGTTCGTCCATGAAGCGCGCCAGAATCGATTCCTTCAGTTTCGACTGTTCCGGGCTCAATTCTACCCGCCGCCCGAAGGCGCGAACTGTGCCCGCCGTCACTTCCGCGCGCCGGGACTGCCGCAGGCGTTCGAGCAGGCTCTGAAAAAGAGAGTCGGGGGCGCGGGGCAGGCAGCGGGACTTCAGCTCCGGCTGCGGAATTCCCGGCTCGAGGGGCTTGTCGCGGTGGTGGCGCTCCAGTTCCGAGGAGAGTCGCTGCTCCAGCCGGGCCAGGGCGTGGCGGGTGATGGCCAGCCGCGGCTCGGCCGGCAGGACTTCGATTTCTTCCAACGCCGCGAGCAGTTCCGCCAGAGCCCCGTCCTGCATGCCCAGACGGGCCGCCAGCCGCCGCAGCTCGACCCCTTCTTCTGCGGCCCGCTCGATGGCGTAGCGCGCGAATTCCGTGTCCGCCGCGGCGCCGCGGCAGGCTTCGACTCGCGAACTCAAATCCCGCAACGCCGGCACCGTTTCACGCAGCTGTTTCCCCTTGTGCTTGGCGGGCGCGTTGTCCAGCACCGTCCCGCCCCCGATGGTCCGCATGGGGGAGTAGCGGCGGATGATGAAGCGGTCGCCGGGGCAGCAGACCGCGCTCTGGCGCAGACGCAGCTGCACCAGGCCCCGCCCTCCAGGTTCCAGCGCGGCTCCCTCCAGCGGGAAGGCGCGGCCCAGGATCTCCCCGCTGCCGTGATGGAGGCGGACCGGGCTGCCGTTTTCGAGGGGGGCGGGGGCGTCGGGCAGCAGTTCCAGCAGGACGTCCAGCAGGGGCGACGGCGCCAGGGCGCCGGGCTGCGACAGGACCATCCCGCGGGCCAGCTGCTCCTTGTCCACGCCCGCCAGGTTGAGGGCGGTCCGCTGGCCGGACCGGGCTCGAGGCTGCTTGCGGTCGAAGACCTGGATGCTGCGCACCTTGGCGGTGGGCCCGGAGGGAAACGCCTGCACGGACGTATCGGTTTCGAGAGTCCCGCTGACGGCGGTCCCCGTCACCACGGTGCCGAACCCGCGCAGGCTGAAGACCCGGTCCACCGGGAGGCGAAAGGCGTGGCGTGCGGCCTCCTCCCGCTCGTCCGGCTGGACGCTTCGAGCCTGCTCGACCAGGGCTCCGGCCAGCTCCTGGAGGCCCTCTCCGGTGAGGCTGTCGACGGGCACCACCGGCGCGGAGTCGAGGAAGCTGCCGGCCACCAGCTCTCGTACTTCTTCGGCGACCAGCTCGAGCAGTTCCTCGTCGACCAGGGCCGCCTTGGTCAGCGCGATGACTCCCCCAGGCACGCCCAGCAGCCGGCAGATGTCGAAGTGCTCCCGCGTCTGGGGCATCACCGACTCGTCGGCGGCAACCACCAGCAGTACCAGGCGAATTCCCCCCACGCCGGCCAGCATGTTCTTGACGAAGCGCTCGTGACCCGGCACGTCCACGAAGCCCAGCCGCGTGTCGTCGCGCTCCAGGTGGGCGAAGCCGAGGTCGATGGTGATGCCGCGCCGCTTCTCTTCGGCGAGCCGGTCGGTGTCGATGCCGGTGAGGGCCTTCAGCAGGGTGGTTTTGCCGTGGTCGATGTGCCCGGCGGTCCCGATCAATACGTCGCGCATGTGCCGGGATCATTGTAGAACAGGGGGACGGTTCGGCTCAGCGGCCGCGAAGGGGAGTTGGGCCTGGCCCGATTTTTTGACACCCCCTCCCGCGCCAAGCTATGATCTACGGTTTTGGCTGAGTGAACCAATGCTGGACAGACTTTCGGCTCGACTGCAGGGCGTGCTCCGGGATATTCGCGGCGAGGGACGGGTGTCCGAACGGCACCTGGACGAGTCGATGCGCGAGATCCGCCTGGCCCTGCTGGAGGCGGACGTCAACTTCAAGGTCGCCAAGCAGTTCATCGGCCGCATCCGCGAAAAGGCCCTGGGCGAGGAGGTGCTCTCCAGCCTGACGCCGGGCCAGCAGGTGGTCAAGATCGTCCGCGACGAACTGATCGAGCTGCTGGGCGGTGAGGCGGCCAAGGTCCGCCATGCCAAGACGCCCCCTTCCGTCTTCATGCTGGTGGGGCTGCAGGGGAGCGGCAAGACGACCAGCACCGGGAAGCTGGCCCTGTGGCTGCGCCGCCAGGGCAAACACCCGCTGATGGTCTCCACCGACGTCTATCGCCCCGCGGCCCTCGAGCAGCTGGCCATCATCGGACGCTCGCTCGAGATCCCGGTCTTCGAGGACGGCCCCGCCAAGGACGCCGTCGGGCGGGCGCGCCTGGCGCTCGAGCAGTGCCGCAACACCGGCCACGACGTGCTGCTGGTGGACACCGCCGGACGGCTGCACATCGACCAGGAGCTGATGGACGAACTGGAGCAGCTGCGCAAGCTCCTCCAGCCGCAGGAGACCCTGCTGGTGGCCGACGCCATGACCGGCCAGGACGCCGTCAAGTCCGCCGGCCAGTTCGACCAGAGCCTCGACCTGACCGGCGTCCTGCTCAGCAAGCTGGACGGGGACGCCCGGGGAGGCGCCGCGCTCTCCATCAAGAGCGTCACCGGCAAGCCGATCAAGTTCGTCGGGGTGGGGGAAAAGTACGACGCCCTCGAGGTGTTTCACCCCGACCGCATGGCCGGGCGGATCCTGGGCATGGGAGACGTCATCGGCCTGATCGAAAAGGCGGAGGCGGTCGTCGACGAGCAGCAGGCCGAAGAGATGATCCGCCGCATCCGCCGCGACGAGTTCACGCTGGAGGACTTCCTCCAGCAGCTGCGGCAGCTGCGCCGGCTGGGGCCTCTGGAAAAGGTGCTGGAAATGCTTCCCCGGGCCGGTCCGCTCAAGAACCTGGACCAGCTCAAAGTCGACGAGAAGGAGTTGAGCCACCTGGAAGCCATCATCAACTCGATGACCCCCCGCGAGCGGGTCCGATACAAGCTCATCGACGGGTCCAGACGGCGCCGCATCGCCCAGGGCAGCGGCCGTCCCGTGTCGGAAGTCAACCGGCTGCTCAAGCAGTACATGCAGGCCCGCAAGATGATGAAAAAAATGAGTAAAGGCTTTCTGGGAAAGAAGTTGCCAAAATTCGATTTCCCCGCCTGAGCCGATGTTTGCTACAATGTGGGGTTAAGTTTTTGAGGAGGAGATCTTGCTCAGAATTCGATTGAGTCGCCATGGGGCCAAGAAGGATCCCCATTACCGAGTCGTGGTGTCGGAAAAATCGAGCCCGCGCGACGGCCGTTTCGTGGAAGTGGTGGGGTACTACAACCCCGCCCTCGAGCCGGTCCGTCTGCATCTGGACCTGGAAAGGGTCGATCACTGGGTCGGCCGAGGGGCGCGCCCTTCCCGGACTGTGCGGACTTTGATCAACCGGGTGCGGGCGCAGCCTCCGGTGGAGGCGGAAACCGAACTCGAGCAGCAAGACGAGGAAGAGCAGCTGGAGGCGAAAGCCTAGCTCCTTTCTTCCGGCCTTCGCGTCCTCCGAAAAAGCAGGGTGACAACCACCGTACGGGATCAGGCTGCATTCGGGAGGCGCTCTATGAAACAGCTCATCGAAATGATTGCGAAGGCTTTGGTGGACAGCCCCGAAGAAGTCGTCGTCACCGAAGTGGAAGGAGAGCAGACCACGGTACTGGAGCTGCGAGTCGCCCAGTCCGACCTCGGGAAGGTGATCGGGAAGCAGGGGCGGACGGCCCGGGCCATTCGCACGCTCCTGGGCGCCGCCGGCATGAAGGAGCGCCATCGGTACGTCCTGGAGATTCTGGAATAGGCTTGGACGGTTTC
>JBFGHG010000444.1:0-4017 GCA_041578395.1 Acidobacteriota bacterium | reverse complement strand
GAACCCGAGACTCCCTCGTTCGAACCCGAAACTCCCTCGTTCGAACCCGAAACTCCCTCGTTCGAACCCGAGGCTCCCTCGTTCGAACCCGAAACTCCCTCGTTCGAACCCGAAACTCCCTCGTTCGAACCCGAAACTCCCTCGTTCGAACCCGAGGCTCCCTCGTTCGAGCCGGAAGCTCCCTCGTTCGAAGCGGAGGCTCCGGCCGATGAGCCCGAGGCTTCCCCATTCGATCTGGAACCGCCCCCGGCCGAACCGGTGTCCGAACCCCCGCCGGCGGAGCCCGCGGCGGAATCGATGCCGCCCGAGCAGGAAGTCCCGGCCGCGGCGCCTCCCGCGGAGGACCCCCTCAGCGCGGCGGTTCCGGTCGAGGAGTCGCCGAGTGCTCCGGAAGCCGCGGGGGGAGAAGAACTGGAGACCCATCACAACGAGGCGCGCCGCTTCGCACGGCTGCTGGTCTCCGAGATCCTGCTCTACAACGAGGAAGAGGTGGAGAAGGGACGCCGCTCCAACGACATCTACTCGCGGCTGAAAGCGGACATCGAGCGCAGCCGCTCGATGTACGACAAGCGGGCCCACGAAGGGGTCAAGGCCAGCGTGGACCATTTCCACGAAGAGGTACTGCGCATCCTGGCCAAGGGGGAGCAGGAGAGCATGGGCGGCGACTACCCGGGCCCCCAGACCTCCTGAGCGATGCCCAGCCGTCATTATTCACGGGATTTTGCCACTCGCAGCCGAAAGGTGCGTGAATAATGCCGGCCCACCGCATCAGCCGCAAGGCGGCCCAGTTCACCGAGAGCGTGATCCGCGAGATGACGCGTCTGGCCGCCAAACACGACGCGGTGAACCTGGCGCAGGGCTTCCCCAACTTCCCCGCCCCGGCAGCACTCAAGGACGCCGCCTGCCGGGCCGTCCAGGCCGACGTCAACCAGTACGCCATCACCTGGGGATCGGCGCGGCTGCGCCACGCCGTCGCCGACAAGTACGCGCGCCAGTACGGGTTCGAGGTGGACCCGGAGCGGGAGATCACCGTCGCCTGCGGGGCCACCGAGTGCATGATCGCGTCGCTGCTGGCCACCGTCGACCCGGGGGAGCGGGTGCTGATCCTGGAGCCGTTTTACGAGAACTACGGCCCGGACGCCATCATCAGCGGCGCCGACCCGGTCTTCTCCCGGCTGAGGGCCGGGGCCGGCTGGGCGGTGGACTGGGAGGGAATCGAGCGTTCGCTTCGGGACACCGCCAAGGGCCGGATCAAGGCGCTGATCCTCAACAGCCCGCACAACCCGTCCGGCAAGGTGTTCACGGCCGGGGAGATGGCGCGTTTCGCCGAGCTGGCCCGCGAGTACGACTTTTACGTGCTGACCGACGAGATCTACGAGCACATCGTCTACGACGGTCACCGGCATCACCTGATCGCGGCGCTGGAGGGGATGCGCGAGCGGACCATCACGATCAGCGGGCTGTCGAAGACCTTCAGCGTGACCGGCTGGCGGATCGGCTACATCCTGGCGCCGCCCGACGTCTCGAACGCGATCCGCAAGATGCACGACTTCTTGACGGTCGGTGCGGCGGCTCCCCTGCAGGAGGCGGCCGCCGAAGCGCTGCGCTGGGACGACGCGTACTACACGAAGCTGGCGGCGGACTACCTGGAGCGGCGCGATTTCCTTTGCCCCGCGCTCGAGCAGCTGGGGTTCAAGACCTACCTCCCCTCGGGCGCCTACTACGTGATGACGGACGTCTCGGAGCTGACGGATGAGGACGACGTCGCCTTCGTGCGGCACCTGATCGAGCACTGCGGAGTGGCGGCGGTCCCGGGTTCGAGCTTTTACCACCGGCCCGAGGACGGGCGCCGCTACGTCCGCTTCGCGTTCTGCAAGACGCGCGAGGTCCTGGAAGAGGCGGTCCACCGCCTGGGCAAACTCCACCGGGGGTAGTGGGCCGGCCTTCCAGGCCGGGGTCCGGAATGACGGGCAGAGATGCCAGTCCTACGTCGAGCGCAGGAGTTTCATGGAAAACCGCGACATCGCCCGGGTCTTCGCCGACATGGCCCGGCTGCTGCAGATCCTGGAGGGCAACCCCTTCCGCATCCGCTCCTTCGAACGGGCGGCGCAGATCATCGAAGACCTCCCCGACAGCGTCGCCGAGCTGCACGCCTCCGACCCGCGAAAGCTGAAGGAGGTCCCGGGCATCGGCCAGGGGACGGTGGACCGGATCGGCGAGATCCTGAACACCGGCACCTGCAAAGACCTCGAAAAACTGCGCGAACAGATCCCCGCCACCCTGCTCGAACTCCTGAAAATCCGGGACCTGGGCCCCCGCAAGGTCTTCCGCTTCTGGAAGGAGCTGGGCGTCACCAGCCTGGCGGACCTGGAGGAGGCGCTGACCGACGGCCGGGTGGAGGGCCTGGAGGGGATGGGGAAGAAGAGCGCGGGCAAGCTGCGGGAGGCGGTGGCGGCCTACCGGCGCCGGACAGGCCGCTTCCTGCTGGACCGGGCGCAGGCGGCCGGCGATTCGATTCTGCAGTACCTGGAACAGCTGGGTCTGGCCGAGCGGACGGCGCTGGCCGGCAGCCTGCGGCGGCGCCGCGAGACGATCGGCGACCTGGACGTGCTGGCAACCTCGAGCAAGCCGGCGGAGCTGATCGAGGGGTTCTTGCAACATCCGGAGATCGACGAAGTCGTCGCGCACGGTCCGACCAAGGTGAGCGTGCGGCTGGGGGACGGGTTCGCCTGCGACCTGCGGGTGGTGGAGGACGATTCCTTCGGGGCGGCGCTGCAGTATTTCACCGGGTCGAAGGCGCACAACGTGCAGCTGCGGACGCGGGCCAAGCGGATGGGCTACAAGATCAGCGAGTACGGGATCTTCGAGATCGAGTCGGAGAGGCAGGTGGCCAGCCGGGAAGAGGAGGAGATCTACCGCCTGGTGGGTCTGCCGCTGATTGCGGCCGAACTGCGCGAGGACCGCGGGGAGATCGAGGCGGCCGAGAAGGGCGAGCTGCCGGAGCTGATCACGCTCGAGGATTTGCGCGGCGACCTGCACATGCACACCACGGCGTCCGACGGCAAGAACACGCTGGCGGAGATGGCTGCGGCGGCCAGGCAGCGCGGCTACGAGTACATCGCCATCACCGATCACAGCCCGGCGCTGGCCATGGCCCGGGGGCTGGACGCGGACGCGCTGCGGCGTCAGATCGAGGAGATCCGGGAGTTCAACGACAGCGATCCGGGAATCACGGTGCTGGCGGGGATCGAGGTGGACATACTGGCCGGGGGCGAGTTGGATCTGGAGGACGACGTGCTGTCGGAGTTGGACGTGGTGATCGCGGCGGTGCACAGCCGGCTGGAGATGGGTCGCGAGGAGATGACGACGCGCATCTGCCGGGCGCTGGAGAACCCGCACGTGAACATCCTGGCCCACCCCTGCTGCCGCAAGTTGCTGATCCGCGACCCGAGCGAGATGGACTTCGAGCAGGTGGTGGAGACGGCGCGCCGGAACCGGGTCTGCCTGGAGTTGAACGCGGCGCCGCGCCGTCTGGATCTGTCGGACGTCCACTGCCGCCAGGCGCGCCAGCAGGGAGTGTTGATCAGTCTGAACACGGACGCCCACCGGACGACGGCGTTCGAGGAGGCACGCTTCGGCGTGGAGACGGCGCGGCGGGCGTGGCTGACGGCGGCGGACGTGATCAACACCTATCCGCTGGGGAAGTTGCGAAAGGTGCTGACCAAAAGCGAGAATGTGTTTCCGTGAGAGACGTGGCGCGGCCATCCTCGTGGCGCGGGCATCCTCGTGGCGCGGGCATCCTGCCCGTGATTCCGGAATGAAGGGGGAGGAGAACGAGTTGATCAAGGACCTGTTGCCCAAACAAGTCGTGTGCAGTGGACGGGACGACAAGGGGAAGCCCTGCCACGGCGGGTTGAAACGCTACTACCCGTTCGCTGGCTATTACAACGAGACCGACCCGGAGCTGCGCAAGGAGCTGGAAGCGGAGTTCGGCGCCGACCCCAAGCTGATCCTTCT
>JBFGHG010000443.1:0-4024 GCA_041578395.1 Acidobacteriota bacterium | reverse complement strand
GCGCTGGTGGCTCTGGCGGGACCGGCGCCCGCGCCGCCGCTGCCCGCCCCGCTCGAACTGCGCCGCCTGGCCCAGGCACTGGCTCTGGCGGAGCTCGTCCTGCAGCAGCGGGTACTGCTCGAGTCCACCCAGAAGCGGCTGGAGAAGCTGCGCTCCGATTCCCGCCGCATTGCCGAAGGCAACCAGCGCCTCTTCCAGCAACTCAGCTCCAACCAGGACCGCCTGCGCGGCGTCTCGCAGGGGGTGATCCGGGTGCAGGAAGACGAACGCTCCAAAGTGTCCCGGGAGCTGCACGACGGTCTGGGGCAGGCGCTCACGGCGCTCAAGATCAACCTCGAGCTGCTGGGCGTCGAGATGGAAGAAAAACTCACGCCCGAGGGCCTGGCGCGGCTGGCCGACACCCGGGTGCTGGCCGAGGAGGCCATCGAGGAGGTGCGCGAACTGTCCCGGCTGCTGCGGCCCCGCATCCTGGACGAGCTGGGGCTGTCTCCCACGCTGAGCTGGTACGCCCGCACCTTCGGAAAACGCACCGGGCTGGACATCGAGATCGACGACCGCTGCGACGGAACCCCGCTGAGCTGGGAAGCCGAGACGCTGATCTTCCGGGTCACGCAGGAGGCCCTCAACAACATCGTGAAGCACTCCGGCTCGCCCACCGCGCAGGTCCGGCTGGAGTGCGGCGAGACGGTGGTGCGCCTGCGGATCTCCGACCAGGGGAGCGGCTTCGAAGCCGAGCAGGCCGGCCGGGGCGCGGCGGGGGGGGCCGGCCTTCCCGGCATCCGGGACCGGGTCTCCCTGCTGGGGGGCCGGCTCGAGGTGGAGTCCCGCAGCGGCCAGGGCACCACCCTGACCATCGAGATCCCGCGCCGGGAGGCCGCGCCGCGAGACGAGGTGACGACGTGAGCAAGATCAAGGTGATTCTGGCCGACGACCACAAGCTGGTGCGTCAGGGACTGCTGAAGATTCTGGAGGGCGCCAGCGACATCGAGGTCGTGGGCGAGGCGTCCGACGGTCTGGAGGTGCTGCGCGCTCTGGAAGAGCGCAAGGCGTCGGACGACCTGCCCCACGTGCTGCTGCTGGACATCAGCATGCCGCGGCTGAGCGGACTGGAGGTGGCCCGCCGCGTCAACAAGGATCACCCCAGCGTCCGGGTGGTGGTGCTGAGCATGCACGAGGAGGAGGAGTTCATCCTGAAGATGGTGCGGGTGGGCGCTTCCGGCTACCTGGTGAAGGACTCCGCGGCCACGCAGCTGATCGACGCCATCCGCTCGGCCTACCAGGGGAAGGCCTTCTTCAGTCCGGCCGTCTCCAAGGTGCTGGCCGAGAGCTACCGCGAGGTGGCGCCCGGCAAGGAGGACCCCTACGACCGGCTCAACGACCGGGAGCGGGAGATCCTCCACCTGATCGCGGAAGGGCACACCAACAAGGCGATCGCCGAGATGCTCTTCATCAGCGCCAAGACGGTCGACAACCATCGGACGAACCTGATGCGGAAGCTGAACGTTCACTCGGCGGCGGAGTTGGTGCGGTGGGCGGCTCGGAAGGGGCTGGTGGATTAAAGCAAATCTCGAATCTCAAATCTCAATTTTCAAGTAAATCTCAATCTTCAATTTTCAATGTTCAAACGGCTCGTGCGGGCTCGTCCTACGGGGGGTTGGGGTTCGGCTTGTGGTATTCTGCGGGGGTCAGTTCATAGCCTGGGACGTTCATGAAGAAAGCCACCACTTTGGGCGCGCTGCGGGAGATCGAGGCTCGGCCGGCCGGGTCGGTCAAGGACGAGTTGCGCGCCAATTTGATTCGCAAGCTGCGCGCCGGGGAGACCCTGTTTCCCGGCATCGTCGGGTACGAGGACTCGGTGATTCCGGGCGTGGTCAATGCCCTGCTGTCGCGCCACAACTTCATCCTGCTGGGGCTGCGCGGGCAGGCCAAGAGCCGCATCCTGCGCGGATTGATGGAGTTCCTGGACGAGGAAGTCCCGGCGGTGGACGGCTGCGAGATCCGGGACGACCCTCGGGCCGCCATCTGCGGCAGCTGCCGGCGGCGGCTGGAGGAGCTGGGGGACGAGCTGCCGGTCCGCTGGGTCTCGCGCCAGGAGCGCTACGTCGAGAAGCTGGCCACGCCGGACGTGACGATCGCCGACATGATCGGTGACCTGGACCCCATCAAGGCGGCCCGCGGAGGCCGGAACCTGGCCGACCACGAGAACATGCACTTCGGGCTGCTCCCCCGGGCGCACCGCGGCATCTTCGCCATCAACGAGCTGCCCGACCTGGCCCCCAAGATCCAGGTGGGCCTGTTCAACGTCATGCAGGAGGGGGACGTGCAGATCAAGGGCTTTCCGGTGCGGCTGCCGCTGGACGTGCTGCTGGTCTTCACCGCCAATCCCGAGGACTACACCGCCCGGGGCAAGATCGTCACGCCGCTCAAGGACCGCATTGGATCGGAGATCCGCACCCACTACCCCGCGGTCGTGGAGCACGGAGTCCAGATCACCCGGCAGGAGTCGTGGCTGGGCCGCTCCGAGGGAGTGCAGCTGCAGGTGCCCGGATTCATCCACGAGATCGTGGAACGGGTGGCCTTCGCGGGGCGGGCCGACAAGCGGATCGACCGGGCCTCGGGGGTCAGCCAGCGGCTGCCCATCTCCTGTCTGGAAAACAGCCTGAGCAACGCCGAACGCCGCATCCTGGTCAACGAGCTGGAAAGCGGCGTGGTGCGGGTAACCGACGTCTACGCGGCCATCCCGGCCATCACCGGCAAGCTGGAACTGGAGTACGAGGGAGAGCTGAAGGGCGCCGACCGGGTGGCCCGCGATCTGATTCAGCGGGCGGTCCGGCAGACTTTCGAAAAACACTTCGGCGGGGACAACCTGGACCAGATCGTCCAATGGTTCGAACTGGGCGGCGAGGTCAAGGTGGACGACGGCACCCCCTCCGCGGAGTACCTCGAGCGGGTGGGCGTCATTCAGGGGCTCTTCGAGCTGCTGGAGAGCCGGGGCCTGGAACCGCACGAATCCCCCGACCAGGCCGCCGCGGTGGTGGAGTTCGTACTCGAGGGCCTGGCCTCGCAAAAACGCCTCAGCCGCAGCGAGGAGCGGGGCTATTACCTCGAGGCGCAACGGCCCGAAGAGGAGTTCTTCGGCGACCTGAAGGTGGGGGGCAAAGACCGGAGGTCGTTCAACTGAGCAGCGGCATGGCCTGCCGGGCCTTCTTCCGGAATCACGGGCAGGGATGCCCGTGCCACGCGACATGAAGCGCATCCGCTACGGACAGTACGTCCCCGACCCGGCCGAAGAGATCGACCTCGAGGACCTGCTGGGCCAGCTGCGTGACTTCTTCCTGGAAAGCGGCTTCCAATCCCGGTTCGGCTATCCCGGCGCCGACACCCGCGGACAGGATCAGCTGCGCCGGGCCATGGCCCGCATCCTGCGCGACCACCCCGAAGTCCCGGAAGACCTGCAGCAGGAGTTCGAGGAGTTCGACCGGGAGTTCCCCAACGCCGAGCTGTCGCCGGAGGCGCAGCAGCTGCTGGACCGGCTCATCGAGCGCCTGATCGAAGAAGGGTACCTGCGGGCCGAGGCCCGCGAGCAAGGCCGGGCGCCGGAGGCCGGAGAGGGGGAGATCGGCGACCCGCAGGCCCGGGTCGAGTTCGAACTGACCGACAAGAGCGCGGACTTCCTCGGCTACCGGACGCTGCGACACCTGCTGGGGGCCCTGGGCCGCGGCAGCTTCGGGCGCCACCGCACCGAGCAGCTCTCCACCGGCGTGGAGGCGGAAGCGGCCAGCAAGCGCTACGAGTTCGGCGACACCCTCAACCTGGACATCTCCGCCACGCTCCTCGGCAGCGTGAAGCGGACCGGCTCGGCCTTCCCGCTGGACCTGGACTACGAGGACCTGCGCGTCCATCAGACCGAGCACCACAGCTCCTGCGCCACGGTCCTGATGCTGGACTGCAGCCACAGCATGATCCTGTACGGGGAGGACCGCTTCACGCCCGCCAAACAGGTGGCCCTGGCCCTGGCGCACCT
>JBFGHG010000442.1:0-4026 GCA_041578395.1 Acidobacteriota bacterium | reverse complement strand
CGGCAACCTCCTTCGGATCACCAGCCAGTTCCCGGTCAGGCTGTCGGACTACGACATCGAGCGCCCCCAGATGCTGATGCTGAAGGTGGGCGAGGTGGCTCAGGTCGACCTGGATCTGTTCGCGACCGACGCAACTCCCGAGCAGATGACGATGTGGATGGAACAGATGAAGAAGATGATGGCCGGAATGTGAGCCGGGCCGTAACCCCTCCGGATGCCTCGGCTCGCGTACGTGAAAGAGTACGTGAAACACGGTGGTTGCAGGGGTCGGAGATGTTTCAGCGGCTCGCCGCTTCGAAACACCGATGCCTCGCGAACTCGGGAAGTGGATTTCCTGGTCCGAGAGGTCCTGGGCCACCCTGAGAATCCGAGCCTCGTCGCCCAGACCCTCGGTTATCAGGTTGTACCCGCGGTACAGCCCGATCCTGCGGTGGTCTGGCGGTCGGGGCTTACCCGCCCTGCCCGAAGGCCTGCCGGACGAAGTCGCCCGGTGACACGCTCTCGATTCCGTAGGCGGCAACCACTTCCGGGGTTTCGATGCTCATGAAGTCCCCCGCTGCCACCAGCGACCACAACTGGTTGACGATGGGAGGCAGGCTCGGCACGGCGGCGTCCAGAGGCAGGCTCTCGACCCGGATCGCTCGGCCCTGCAGCTGGCCGACCCAGCGGGCGATCCGGGAATAGGACGCCAGCCCTCCACTGAACGGAATTACCGGCTCGGGCCGGGAGTCGGCCGCGGCGGCCAGCACGAGATCGGCCACGTTGTGCGCGCAGACGAAGCCGTACTCCCTCTCGGCGCTGCCGATCACCTGCAGGGTGTCGCCCGCCTGGAGCTGGGCTCCCACCACGAAGCCGATCCACGACTCCATGAAGAGCGTAGGGCGCAGGATCACGGCGTCCAGGCCGCTCTCTTGCAAGGCCTTTTCGGTGGCCGCCTTGGCCCGCGCCAGAACCAGCGGAGTGTCTTTCTCGAACCCCTGGGCCGAGACGAAGACGAAGCGTTGGACGGAGGCGGCCGCCGCTTGGTTGACCAGGGCCTGATAGCCGTCTCCGTCGACCTTTTGAATCAGGGCGTCATCGGAACTGAGCGCGGCGGTGGCCGTCGCCAGGACCCGCCGGACGCCGCGGCAGGCTGCGGTCAGACTGCCGGGCTCCGTCAGGTCGCCGCGCACGAGCTCGACCCCGGCCCGGCGGAGCGTTCGGGCCGCCTCGCTGTCCGGGTCCCGCACCAGCCCCCGCACGGCCTCGCCCTGACTGGCGAGCCGGGTGGCGACCTCCCCGCCCAGATGCCCCGTGGCGCCCACGACCAGTGTGCTCATGGCTCTCCCTCCTCACTGAAGGTCCGGTGTTTCGTCGCGTCCCCCCCGTCACTACCCTATCACTCGGCTCGGACCGCCTCCCCCGGGAGGCGCGTTCGCCGCAGGGCCTCCGATTCACGGGTGCCGCGATCTGACTCGTCCACGGTCTCCGCACGCACCGGGAGCGCCTTGTCGGATGCCGGCCGGCATGCTAGTCTTGGGGCATCTCTGATCGCGGCTTTTCTGTTGCGGTCAAAGACGAACGCCCTACCAGAGTCGGCTTGTGGGCTGGGTCGGCTCCGAAAGCAGACCAGCAGCTGTACACGGAAAGGAGTTCCCGATGAAGGGTCTGAAGACCTTCCTTGCCGTGCATGCTTTCCTGGCCATCGGGCTGTCCTCCGTCTGGCTGGCAGCTCAGGGCCAGTCCCGCGAGCACGTTCCTTCCTTCGCCCAGGCTGTGCGCCATGATGTTTCTCCGCCGCTGAGGACCATACCCCGGACGGTTCCCGCGCCCAGGCCTGATCGGCAGATTCCCAACCTGGTGAAGTTCCGGCCTCCCGGCAGGGGCGGACCCGCCGCCGGCGGAGATCCGCTGCTGGACACCGGGGCGCTCTCGTCCCCGGCAGCCACTCCGGCACCGCTGATTTCCTTCGAGGGCCTGAGCGACGACGACAATCAGTCGGTGATCGGCGGCAGGGTGGTTCCCCCCGACACCCAGGGCGACGTGAGCCCGGACCATTACATACAGATGGTGAACCTCATCTTCGCCGTCTACGACAAGGAGACGGGCAACTTCGTTCCGGGAGGCGAACCCAGACCCAACAGCGACCTCTGGAGCGGTTTCGGAGGTGTCTGCGAGGTCACCAATGACGGGGATCCCATCGTGCTCTGGGACCATCTGGCTCAGCGCTGGGTCATCAGCCAGTTTGGCCTGGGTCAGAATTCACCCGTTCCGGGGGAGGCGGACGGCCACCAGTGCATCGCGGTCTCGAAGACCAGCGACCCCCTGGGTGAGTACTACCGATACGACTTCGTGGTCAGCGAATCGCAGGATGGCGGATTCCTCTTCTTCGCCATCAACGACTATCCCAAGATCGGGCTGTGGCCCGACGCCTACTACCTGACCTTCAACGAGTTTCAGTGCAACTCCCTGACCGGTCAATGCGATTTCACGGGAGCCAACGCGGTGGCTTTCGAACGGGACGCGATGCTGCTCGGCCTACCGGCTCAGCAAGTGAAGTTCGGCCCACTCCCGTGCTCCACGGAGTGCTTTTTCAGCCTTCAACCCTCCCACCTCGAGGGGCCCGCCCCGGCCGCTGGAACACCCAACACCTTTGTCATGGCCTTCGACGACGAGACCTGGGGTTCGGGCGGCGGGCCAGACGGCTACCGCCTGTGGGACTTCTCCCCGAACTGGGCCAATCCCAACGCCTCGACTTTCACCTCCCTGGGACAAGTCGACACGGCTGAGTTCGACGCCAACCTGTGCGACTTCGCCGAGTGCGTTCCGCAGTCGGGAGGAGAGCTGCTGGATACCTTGAGCCAGTTCACCATGTACCGCGCCCCGCAGCGGGATTTCGGCACACATCGGTCCATCGTGCTCAACCACACCGTGGACGTGGGTTCGGACCGGGCCGGGATCCGGTGGACGGAGCTGCGCAACGCGGGAAGCGGCTGGGTGGCCTACCAGTCTGGAACCTTCGCTCCCGACGACGGGCTGCAACGCTGGATGGGAAGCATCGCCATGGACAGCGAAGGGAACATCGCCCTGGGGTACAGCGTCTCCAGTTCCAGCAGCTTTCCGGAGATCCGATACACGAGCCGCGAAGCGAACGATCCGCCGGGGACCCTGCCGGGCGGCGAGGTGCTCATGCAGGCGGGCGGCGGTGCTCAGGTCGATTCGTTCAACCGCTGGGGCGACTATTCCACGATGAGCGTCGACCCCGACGGCTGCAGGTTCTGGTACACCCAGGAGTACTACGGGAACACCGCTAACTTCGATTTCAAGACGCGCATCGCGTCGTTCCAGATGGGCGGGTGCGGCCAGCCAGCCGTTTGTGGCGACGGGGTCCGCGAAGGCACGGAGGAATGCGACGGGACTGATTTCGGCGGAGCCACCTGTAGCGATTTCGGCTGTCAGTCCGGATCGCTCGCCTGTCTGGCCGACTGTACGATCGACTCGTCCGGCTGCACCGATTGTGGTGTGCAATGCGACGACGACGGTGTTTGTGAAGGGGGAGAGATTTGCGACACCTGCCCCAACGACTGCCCCTCCGGCCCCATTCCGACCTGCGGCGACGGCACCTGCGATCCGCTTGCCGGGGAAGACTGCACGAGCTGTGCGCAGGACTGCAACGGAAAACTGACCGGGCGTCCGAGTGACCGCTTCTGCTGCGGCGACCCAGCCACGGGCTGCGGCGATCCGCGCTGCAACAGCGGCGGCTTCGTGTGCCAGGACGGCTCCTCCACACCCGGTGAATTCTGTTGTGGAGACGGACTCTGCGATCCCGGGGAAAGCTGCGGCACCTGCGCCCTGGACTGCGGGCAGGGGCCCGAGATCTGCGACGACGGAGTCGACAACGACTGCAACGGCGCCACCGATTGCGAGGACTCGGTGTGCGTTGACGATCCCGCCTGCACCGACGCCTGTGTCCCCACCCACGACAAGGAAAAGGGGAAGCGTTGCGGCGACGGAATCGACAACGACTGCGACGGTCTCGTGGACGCT
>JBFGHG010000441.1:0-4029 GCA_041578395.1 Acidobacteriota bacterium | reverse complement strand
TACGCGCTGGCCAACGTCGACTCGGTCGACATCGAGGTGCGCGGCCGCGGCGGCCATGGGGCCTATCCTCACACCACCCACGACCCGGTCACGCTGGCGGCCCAGATCGTGACCAACCTGCAGACCATCGTCAGCCGCCGCGTCTCCCCCCTGCACTCGGCCGTGATCACCGTCGGTTCGATCCACGGCGGCACCAAGCACAACATCATCCCCGACCGGGTGCGGCTGCAGTTGACGGTGCGCTCCTACGAGCCGGAAACCCGACGGCTGCTGCTGGACGGAATTCGCGCGGTGGCGCAAGGGACGGCGCGCGCGGCCGGCTTTCCCGACGACCTGCTGCCGGTGGTGCAGGTGGCGGAAGAGGAGTTCACCCCTTCCACCTACAACGACCCGGAGCTGGTGGAGAAGCTGGGGGAACACCTGCGGGGCGTCCTGGGAGGGGAGCGCGTCCAGGCCAAGCAGCCGGTGATGGGCGGCGAGGACTTCTCGCGCTACGCGCTGGAGGGGGAGATCCCGATCGCGATGTTCTGGCTGGGCGCCGTGGACCCGGCCCGAATCGAGTCCGCCCGGCAGCGCGGCGAACCCCTCCCATCGCTGCACTCCAGCCAGTTCGCTCCCCAGCCCGAACCCGCCTTGCGAACCGGCGTCACCGCCATGGTCGCGGCGGTCCTGGGCCTGATGAAATAAAGCCTTCCACCGTTTGAGATTTGAGATTTGAGATTTGAGATTTCGAGCGCGCCGAGTGCCCTCGAGGTCCATTTTTGCCAGGGCGCGAGTGTATACTGAACCCATCGTGAAACCGGAGAAACAGGCCGACATCACGCATTTCGATCAAGCCGTCGCTGACGACGAACTGGCCCGGCTGCTGGACGTTCTACCGCCCGCCGTCAGCGAGGCCGTCCTGCGCTGCCCACAGCTGGAGGGACTGATCGAAATCGTGCTCGACCTGGGCCGCCCCGCCGAGGTGCGTTTCTTCGACCAGGCCGTCTATTTCGAGGACATCGAAGTGGGCCGCGCCGAGCTGGACTACGTGATTCAGCGGCTGGGGCATTTCACGGGAGACAACCGGGCGGGGATCGAACGCACCCTGCACCGGATCAGCGCCATCCGCAACCGCCGCGAGCAGATCATCGGGCTCACCTGCCGGGTCGGCCGGGCCGTGACCGGGACCGTGGAAATCATCCGCGACGTGATCGAGACGGGCAAGGGCCTGCTGCTGCTGGGGCCGCCCGGGGTGGGCAAGACCACCCTGCTGCGCGAGGCCGCCCGCGTGCTGGCCGGGGACCTGGGCAAGCGGGTGGTGATCGTCGACACCTCCAACGAGATCGGGGGAGACGGGGACGTCCCCCATTCCGGCATCGGGAGGGCCCGCCGCATGCAGGTCCCGGCGCCCGAACTGCAGCACAAGGTGATGATCGAGGCGGTCGAGAACCACATGCCCGAGGTGATCGTCATCGACGAGATCGGCACGCTGCCCGAGGCGCTGGCGGCCCGCACCATCGCGGAGCGGGGCGTCCAGCTGGTGGGGACCGCACACGGCATCACCCTGGACAACCTGATCACCAACCCCACGCTCTCGGACCTGATCGGCGGCATCCAGGCGGTGACCCTCTCGGACGAGGAGGCGCGGCGGCGCGGAACGCAGAAGACGGTCCTGGAACGCAAGGCTCGTCCCACCTTCGACATGCTGGTCGAGATTCAGCACCGCGACCGGCTGGCCGTCTACCGCGACCTCGCCAAGGTGGTGGACCGCGTGCTGGCGGGCGTGGCGGTCAGCCCCGAAATCCGGAGCCGCGAGCTGGACGGGACGGTGGTCATCGAGAGCGGACGCGCGCAGCAGCGCTACTTCACCACCTTCGACTCGGACGGCGACGGAGAGCCCGCCGCCGTGCGGATGCCCGTTGCAGGCTACGGCGCGGCGCGCAAGACGGCGATCTATCCGATCGGCGTCAACCGCACCCGGCTGGAGCAGGCCATCCGCGAGCTGGGCGTGCATGCCCGCCTGGCCGACCAGCCCATCAACGCCGACGTCGTACTGAGCCTGAAGGCGCAGCGCAAACGCCAGCCCAAGAAGCTGCAGCAGGCGCTGCGTCAGGGGGTGGAGTTTTACAGCATCAAGAGCAACACCTTCGCGCAGGTCAAGGGTTTTTTGCGCAACTACTTCGGGGCCTCCCGCGCGGCCGGGGGCCGGCGGCTGGCGCTGGAAGAGACCGAGGACGCGGTGGTGCGAGTGCAGCGCGGGACCCGGCCCGTGGAACTGGCTCCCCAGAACTCCTTCATCCGCCGCCAGCAGCACGAGCTGGTGCACCGGCACGGCCTGCATTCGGAGAGTCGGGGCCGCGATCCCAACCGGAGGGTCGTGGTGTTGCCGGGGTCGGAGTAGCCGGGTTCGGCGCGAAAGGCGTCCTCCCCAACGGCATGAAGTCCGAGATCCATCCCACCGCCCTGATCGCTCCCACCGTCCGCCTGGGGCCCGGATGCCGGGTGGGTCCTTATGCCGTGATCGAGGACGAAGTGGAGTTGGGCGCCGAATGCCGGATCGCCGCCCATGCCGTCGTCAAGCGCTTCACCCGCATGGGCGACGGCAACCAGGTCTTCGAGGGGGCGGTACTGGGTGGCATCCCGCAGGACGTGAAGTACGACGGGGCGGACTCCGGGCTCAGCATCGGGAACGGCAACGTCTTTCGGGAAGGAGTCACGGTGAACCGCTCCACGGCGCCGGGCGCCCGGACCGTGCTGGGCGACGGCAACTTCCTGATGGTCCATGCCCATGTCGCCCACGAATGCGAACTGGGCGACCGCGTGGTGATGGCCAACTGCGTCGCGCTGGCGGGGCACGTCAGCATCGGCGACGGCGCTTTCCTGTCGGGTGGGGTGGTGGTCCACCAGTTCTGCCGGATCGGCCGGCTGGCGATGGTGGGGGGCAACGCCAAGGTGGTGCAGGACGTGCTGCCCTTCTGTCTGGTGGACGGCGTACCCGCCCGGCTGCGCGGAGTGAACGCCGTGGGTCTGCGCCGGGCCGGAATGAGCGCCAGCCGGCTGGGCCGGCTCAAACAGGCCGTCCGGGCGCTGGCGTCGAGCGGCAAGCTGGCCGAACGGCTGCACGAAGTGGAGCAGCTGGACTCTCCCGAGTGCGCCGAACTGGTGAAGTTCGTGCGAGAGTCCGAACGCGGTTTCGTGGCACGGCCTTCCAGTCCGTGATTCCGGTGTGGCGCTGCTTTCCAGGCCGTGATTCCGGATCACGGGCAGGATGCCGTGCCTCTACCCGGCGGCCCGGTCCAGCTCCGCCACGACCGGCGCCGTGGGCTCGACGCTGATGTTCAGTTCCTTGATCTTGTCCAGCAGCAGGTTGGGGCTGATGTCCAGCAGCTCGGCGGCCCGGCTGCAGTCTCCCCCCGTCTGACGCAGCACGCCTTCGATCATCCTCCGCTCGGCCCGGTTGCGGGCCATTCGCGAGAGGGTCCGCAGCGAGCCGAGCGGGTGCTGGACGCGGCGTTCCAGGCGGATCTTCTGCTGCAGCAGTTCGAAAGCCGTCTCGGCATCGCGCAGCCCGACCAGGCTCTTCACGAAGTCTTCCAGCTCCGCGTCGTTGCCGGGCCAGCTGTAGCCTCGCAGCAGCTGCCAGTGGCCGGGACTCAGTTGGATCCGGGACGCCCCGGAAAAGTGGCGCGAGTACTTGTTGAGGATGCGCATCAGCAGGCGGGAGATCTCCGCTTTGCGGCGCCGCAGCGGCGGCACCTGCAGGTGGCCCACGTTGAGCCGGTAGAGCAGGTCCTTGCGGAAGAGCCCCCGCTCGGCCAGCTCCCGGAGATCGACGCTCGTGGTCGCCATCAGCCGCACGTCCACCCGGGGAGTCCTGCCGCGTGCCCGCGCGCACTCGCGCTCCTCGGTCAGCTGCAGAAGAGTGTTCTGGGAAGAGGGTTCCAGGTCTCCGATCTCTTCGATCAGGAGAGTCGCCCGGAAGGTGCTCGAGGAAGGGCCGCCCAGCCGGCTCAGGGCCCGGTTCAGCTCGAGGGTCGTCTCGTCGAC
>JBFGHG010000440.1:0-4029 GCA_041578395.1 Acidobacteriota bacterium | reverse complement strand
GAAGGCCTGGTGGCCTTCCTGACGGCCGGTTCCGGCAACCCGCAGGTGGACGCCTCGCGCGGCTGGATCCGCTTCGTGCGCGACAACTCGATTGTTCGCAGCAACGGAGCGCTCACCGTCTTCGGGACCTGGGTGCCGGCCAACCTGATCCACGACTCGTTCGACGAAGCCAGCTTCGTGACCATCGCGACGCAGACGGTCCGGCTGTCCGGCTTCGGCGCTGGCTGGTGGTTGTACGCGGTGCCTTCGCTGCCGTTGGTGTCGACCACGGGCGATCCGCAGTGCAACGGTGCCTGCCCGAACCCGACCCAGCCCTAGCGGCTGAGCGGGTTCCGGTGTGACGCCGGAACACGACGCAAACAACTAGAAGAGGGGGGGGGAGCATTCCTCCCCCCTTTTTGCGTTCCGGGAGAGGGGCAGCGGACACAGGCATGCAAATACTGAGCGCGGCGGTCTTGGCATTGACGCTGGCGGGTCTGGCGCCCGTGGGCGAGCTGAAAAACCTGAATCCCTCCGGTCTGAGCGGCGTGGCCCCCTGGGGTTCGCCCGAGGTGTCGGTGCACTACCACGGCGGCCAGTGGGTGGCCGCTTTCACCGGCGGCAAGAACCGGCGAACCGCCGTCTATCTGCGCAAATACTCGACTGAGGAGGGCTGGTCCGAGACGATTCCGGTGTCTCCCGAGGACCGGCTGCTGGATTCGCAGCCCTCCCTTTGGATCGATGAAGTGGGTGCCTATCACTGTGTCTGGACCACCCGGGCCGGCAGAGGGCGCTACCAGGTCTATTACGCCCGGCTCGATCCGGGGGCCGAGGGCTTCACCGAGCCGCATCTCTTCTCCACCGGCTCCGGTCTGGTCCCGCCACAACTGACCGGGGACGGCCTGGGCAACCTCCTCGTCTACTACTTCAACAACACGTCCGAAGACCGCCGCGGCCGGATTTTCGTGTTCGTCAGCAGTGACGGAGGCAAGAGCTGGCTGCCCTCTGATCCGAACTATCCGAAAGAGAAGAGGAAGGGGCGGGCCCGCGAGCTGCGCGGGGCGCTGCTGCCGGACGGGGGGCTGGGCCTGGTCTGGCTGGACCAGACTCCGGGTGGCGTCTCCGTCGTCTTCAACCGCACGCTGGACGGGGGAAAGAGCTGGTTCGAGGAACCGGTCAGCGTGAGTCGGAACCCCGCCGTGGCCGCCTCCAATCCCCGCCTGCTGATGGCCGGCGACTCCATTCACGTGGCCTGGACCGTCCGTCAGGGGCTGCTGGCTTCGCGCGAGGTGCAGCTCTGGGCGGCCCACAGCCGGGACGGGGGGAAGAGTTTTTCCGAGGCGCGCCAGGTCTACCGGGTGGCCCGGCAGGACGACCTGCGGCCCGAGCTGTTCCAGGACGCGGCGGGACGCGTGGGGGCCGTCTGGAGCGAAGTGTTCCCGCCCAAGCTGGATCGGACTCCGGGGGGAGGCCGTCTGGTGCAGCAGACGTTCTGGGACGGCCGGCGCTACCTCGAGTCCGCCTCGCCGGTGGAGCTGTCCGTCTCGGACGAGTTTCACTACAGCGACTTGCGGCTGGCCTCGCGTGCAGAGCAGCGCCTGGTGCTGGTCAGCGAACTCAGCCTGTTCCAGCCCACCCGGGTCAAGGTCTTCTGGCCCGCCGGGGAGGGCTGGGGCGCGATCACACTCGAGGCGAAGACTCCGGGTTACGATGCCCGAGGGCCGGTCGCGTTCGTGAAAGAGTCAGATTCGATGTATACTATCGTGTTTCATGAGATTCGGAGGCACCAGTTCTACATGGAGCCGGCTGCCTGGGACACGGGGATTTTGTGGGGTCAATACACGTTCGAGGATTCCTCTGGAGCCGCGAGGTAATTATTTATGAAGCCTTGGAAATTTTTGGTGTGTTCAGTCTTTTTGGCCGTTTCGGTGGGTACCCTGAGCGCTCAGAACCTGCCGCCCGAAATCCAGGAGGCGGACGCCAAGAACATACGTGAAATGGACTTGGCCAACCTCGGCGTGAAGGCGTCGGACCCCGACACTCCGAGCCAGGACCTCACGTACAACTGGAGCTTTGCCAGCGACCCGACCGGCAATGCCTTCTTCCGGGGCACGGACGGTTCGGAGAGCGCCACCGTCACGGGCACCAGCGGTGCGCGCGTCGGCCTTCGCTCGGGCCCGAATTATCCTTCGCCCAGTTACGTGGGCCAGGTCATCATGGTTCGCTGCAGCGTCAGTGACGGCGTCAACACCGTCTCCGTGGACATTCCGGTCACCGTGGTGGACGTGAACCTTCCCCCTGTCCTGCGCGTGGACTTGGGCGGCATGGGGACGGAGGCCGATCCGCGCATGGACGGCGAGGGCATGGGCCTGGACGCCCGCGCCAGCTCCGACCCCGACTCCGCCGGAATTCCCAAGATGCTCTGGCGGATCACCGGCACCGCCAACGGACGGACCTGTCTCAGCAACGGGGACCTGGTGCTGTTCGGCAAGGAGACCCCCACGCCGGGTCTGGTGGTGCCCAAGGTGGAGGCCCTCCCCTCCAGTCCGATGCGCATCGCCATCGAGGTGATCGTCGAGGACGGATTGATTCAGCAGACCCAGACGTTCTTCGGCTATGCCGCGTCCGTCAACGGCTGCAACGCCGGCGGGGGCGGCACCCCGACGCCGGTCGTCTCCGCCGTGAACGCCAGCCCCACTCAGGCCCGTTTCGGCCAGCAGGTGACTCTGACGGCCAGCGCCCCCGGCGGCTTGAACTACAGCTGGGTCCAGCTGGACACGACGGGGAGCAACAACACCGTGGCGCTGTCGGGTGCCAACACGCGCACCGCCACCTTCACGGCACCGTCGATCAACACTACGCTGCGCTTTCGTTTCACCGTCTCGGACAACCAGAACCGCTCCGACTCCCGGACCCTGACGGTCCAGGTGACCCCCGGCGGCGGAGGAACCGGCGGCACCAACCCGCCCCCCAGTGGGGACAACGGTACGCCCACCGGAACCGCCACCGGGCAGACGACCTGCAACCAGTCCAGCAACCAGCCGGCGGTGGCCAGCGTGCCCGCCCGCTTCACTATTGAAGGAGGCAACGTCGCCACCATTCGCGCCACCAACGGAGGCGATCCGGACAACACGCAGGTGTTCGTCAACGGCATCGTGACCAGCGGCGTGAGCTACCAGTGGCGCATCGTCGACAGTGGCGGGGTCTTGAGCGGTAGCGCGCTCAGCGGAGCCACCACCTCCACCCTGCGGGTATCCACTCCCGCCGTGGGGTCCAACCGCACCGCCCGGCTCTCCATGGACATCGCCGACGCGGCTGCCTGCGGCACTCGCTACGAAGTCGAACTGATCATGACTCCGGTGGCGAACCAGGTGCCCAACGACCCGCCCACCGCGCGCATGAGCTTCCAGGTGGACGGTGGCGGACCCTCCACGGAGGCCTCGGGACAGACCGTGACGCTGGCGGCTCCGGCCGAAGTGGTGTTCGACGCCACCGGCAGCAGCGACCCGGACGGCACGGTCAGCTACTCCTTCTCCATGGACCGGACCTTGACCCAGGGCGGCGCCGTGCTGAGCCCGGTCAGCGAAGGCGTGCAGCGCCTGGTGATTCAGGAGAACACCGAGGGGACGGTTCGAGTCACGGTGACAGTCACCGACGACCGGGGTGCCACCGATTTCGTCACAGTGCTGTTCGTGATCGAGGACATCACCGAGATCCCGCTGGCGTCGGCCGCGGCCCTGGTCAACGGGCTGCCGCTGGGGCCGGGCGACATTGCCGAGGAAGGGGTGGTGGTGCTGCTGGACGGCAGCGACAGCCAGCTGCCGGACGGCTCCCAGCCCAGCGGGCTGAACTACACCTGGCGCCAGGTCGGCGGTCCGCCCGTCAACCTGACTGAGGCCAACTCGGCGCGGGCGCAATTCCGGGCGCCCGAACTGCAGTCGGGCACGGCCGACCTCACCTTCGAGCTGGTCGTGCGCAACGGCAACGTGAGTTCGGACCCCCTGCTGGTGGACGTGACGGTGGCGATTCCGCCGCTCTTCTTCAGCCAGG
>JBFGHG010000439.1:0-4033 GCA_041578395.1 Acidobacteriota bacterium | reverse complement strand
GGCCGCCTCCGTGCATCCCTCCAGGTCGCCGAAGAAGGTGTAGACGGTGCGGTGGTGGTCACGGTCCGAGTCGACGTCCAGCAGCCAGGCCCGCGGCGTATCCTCCACGGCGGCGGCCAGCGCCTCGATAGTCGCCCGCTTGCGCCCCTCGCTCACGTTGAGAATGCACTCGACCTGCTCGGTCACCTCGCCGGCGACCACGGTCAGGCCGCCGGTTCCGAGGGGCTGCCGGGAAGCGAGGCGGGCTTGTTCTTGCCGTCCAGCCGGCGCAGGATGATATCGGTGATCTGAAAGCCCTTCGTTCCGATCACGGTGGCCCGGTACGCACCCGCCACCGTCACCTCGTCGCCCACCTCGGCCGTGCGCCCCAGCTGCATCATCAGGTGGCCCGCGATGGTGTCGTTCTCTTCGTCCTCGATCTCCAGCTTCAACTCGGTCTCCAGCAGGGCCAGCAGGGCCCGTCCGTGCACCAGGTAGTGGCCCTCTTCGGTCTTGCGGATCATGCGGGGCGGCGCGATGGAGTCGAACTCGTCCTGGATTTCCCCTACCAGTTCTTCGAGCACGTCCTCCAGGGTGACGATGCCCAGCGTGGAGCCGAATTCGTCCACCACGATGGCCATGTGGACGCGGTTCTTGCGGAAGTCGGCCAGCAGCGACTGGATGCCCTTGTTCTCGGGCACGAAGTGCACGGGCCGCTTGATGGAATCCAGCGGGGCGCTGCCCGGGGCGTGCTCGTTCTGAAACAGGTCCTTGACATGGATCAGCCCCAGCACGCGGTCCAGCGAGCCGTCGCACAAGGGGTATCTGGTGTGCCGTTCGGTGCGGGCGGTTTCCAGGTTCTCGGCCAGGCTCTTCTGGGCGTCCAGGTACTTCACCTCCACGGAGGGGACCATCACCTGCCGCACCGAGCGCTCGGCGAACTCGAAGACCTGTTCCAGCAGCCGCTTCTTGGAGCGGTCCAGGATGCCGTGCTCGTGAGAATGGGTCAGCAGCAGCCGCAGTTCCTCTTCGGTGTGCGCCAGCTCGCTCTCCGTGGTGGGCTGGATGCCGATTCCGCGCAGCGCCAGGTTGGCGGTCCCGTTCAGCGCCCAGATGAAGGGGTAGGACAGCCGGTAGAAAAAGTCCAGCGGGGCCGCGGTCCAGAGCGCGGACCCTTCCGGCTTCTGGATGGCCAGAGATTTCGGCGCCAGCTCGCCCAGCACGATGTGCAGGAAGGTGATCAGCGCGAAGGCGCAGCCGGCCGCCAGGGTGTGCGTGACCGCCGGGCTGGCTATTCCCGCCGACAGCAGCCACGGTTCGAACAGCCGGGCGAAGGCCGGCTCGCCGATCCAGCCCAGCCCCAGACTGGCCAGGGTGATGCCGAGCTGGGTGGCCGAGAGGTACTCGTCCAGCTTCCCGATGATCTTGTGCGCCCGGCGCGCCCGGCGGTTTCCTTTGCGCATCATCTGCCGGACGCGGGTCTCCCGCACCTTGACGATCGCGAACTCCGCGTTCACGAAAAACCCGTTCAAGAAGACCAGGAAGAAGGCGGTCGCGATTACGAACCACTGATACAGCTCGCTCATGGCGGCGATTCTACACCACGCCGCGGCCCCGCCTCGGTCCGGCGCCAGGTTCCGGGGGGCTGGAAAAACTCACGCATTCCTGAAGCCGTTTCGCACCCGGCCGCGTCCTAAGCTGTGATCCACCAGGCCAAGTGCGGGGAAAAGCACGTCCCCAGGGCCGAGCGGGTCTTCTCGAGGGGAGATGTGGAGACGATGAAGTACGAGGTTTCCTTTTTCGCGATGCTGATCCTGGCCGGAACCGCCTTGACCGGTGGTGCGGGCGTGTCCGAAGCCCTGCACGAAACGGACCGGCCGGCGCGGCCGGCGGCGAGAGCCGTGTCCGGGCCGATCGGCAGCTCCGGGGAACTCCTGCGGCGGCTCGAACTCGAGCATGGTTTCGAGGTTCCGGACGAGTCCTGGGAGGCGCTGGAGGGGCAGGCACCCGTCTTGGACGAGGACGCGTTGGGGTTGGCCCTGAGGTCTGCCCGCGAATCCGCCCGCAGGCTGCTGAGTGAAACCGAAGTGTTGGAGCGGGAGGTGGCGGCCGGGGATGGCGCGAACCTGCTCGTGGCCCGCTCGCGTTCGGTCCGCCGGCTGGCCCGAGTTCTGCTGGACGACCCGTACCTCGCCTTCCTGGACATGGGCCGGACCGCCCGGAGCCGGCCGACCTCCGACCCGCCCCGGCTGGACTCGGCGGCGCGGCAGCTTCACGAAGACGCCGGCCGGCTGCTGGCGGAAATCGAGTCCCTGCTCGCGCCCGAGAACGCTCGAGTGGTAGACTGGCGGACGCTTTCGCGGCCTTCCCCCCGCCAGCTGGCGAGCCGCTTGGCGCACGGCGCGGAAACGATCGAACGGCTCCTGAGCACGGGCTCGACCGGGGCGGCGGACACGCCGGTGTTGGCCAGGTGACCAACTGCGTTGAGCGCCGGCGCCCGACCCATGTACAATAGCGGCGCTTCCCATGGAGATGCAGTACTACCAGAGCCTGAGGCGAGCGTCCCGGGAGGACTTCTACGAAGCCATCAACAGCCCGGACCATGAACTCTACGAAGTGCTCTGGGACCTGTTCGAGACGGTGGTGATCGAACCCGCCGAAGTGTTCGACTCCGACTTCGGGAAGCGCAACGAGTATCGCTCGAGCATCGGCTCGGTGGTCACCCTGGAGTTCTTCCCCAGCGCCTCTTACTTTCGTGCCCGCTCCGAGAACAACCCCTACCTGGACGGTGGCGAGCCGGCGGGCATTCACCTGCGCCTGTCGGTACATCCGGAGATGAGCTGCCTCTTTTCGGTGGCGCTGCGCGTCTGGGGCCGCGCCGAGCGGAACGCCTTCGGCCAGCTCTGGAAGCGGCATCGGACCTTTCTGGCGCGGGTCATCGAAAACGCCAAGCCCATGGTCCGCAAGCGGATCACCTTTCCGGCGATGGACCACGCTTCCAGCCTGTCCGAGATGATGGACAACTACTTCGCGGTGCGCGACGCGGAGAATTTCCTGGAACTGCGCTATCCCTTCGCTCAGTTCGACGAATCGGACGCCGCCCAGAACTTCATGATTTACATGTCCCTGATCTACCACCTGATCCGGGACCGCTGCCAGAACCGCCGCAGCCGTACGGCCCGCCACCGGGCCACGCTGTGCGAGTTCTTCGCCGGCCGCCTGCCCGACCTGCAGCCTCCGCTCCCCTGCGTGGAGCTGGCCATCGCCACCGACAAGGAGTAGCTACGTCCCCCCCGCCAGCCGGCCGCCGGCGTAGGCCGCCGGCAGGAAGACCGCCAGTCCCACCACCCAGAACCAGATCGGGTGCGGGATGCTGATCAGGTTCAGCAGCCCGAAGGCCATCAGGACACCCCCCACGATCAGCGCCGCTGAGAGGCTGCAGGGGCTCGAGATCCGGGCCGCGATCCAGCCGCCCGCCAGCGACCCCACCCCCCAGGCCAGCGCGACGAAGAGGATGGCCGCCGCCGGCACGCTCTCCAGATAGGCCTCGATCGCCTCCGGGTCGGTGACGTCCAGCCCCGCCGGTGGAGGCCAGATCAGGTGACCCAGCTGCTGCACCAGGGCGACGACGATTCCCCCGGCCACGACCCCCGCCACTACCGCCAGTACCGTGCGTAACATGCGACGCAGTGTAGCAGCCCGGTCCCGGGCTGTCTCTCCCGCCGCGGCGCCGCCGAAGCCGTCCGGCTGGACTTCGAGAGGAAACTCCGCGATCATGAAGGGAGCAGAGCCGAGTTACGAGCGGCTCCTTCGCCCCTCGCCTCGGGCGGTGAGACCATGCTCAAACTATCGCGGGGTGAAACTCCTTCGCCGCCGTTTTCATTCGGGACGACGAACCTCTGGCGCTGGTACTTCCCCGGTTCGGGCCTGGGCTTCTCCTTCGTCGGGCACGCCATCGTGGCCACGCTGCTGCTGATGATCCCGGCGCCGCCCAGGGTCGAGGAGGAAAAACAACCCTGGGAGCTGTCTGGCATGCCGGATCCCGATCGTGAGC
>JBFGHG010000438.1:0-4036 GCA_041578395.1 Acidobacteriota bacterium | reverse complement strand
CGGAATTCTATAACTGGAAGACAAGGGGGTTGTTTTTCAGCAGTAGTAGTAGGCCCTGTTGAAGTTGTGCAAAAGCAGGCGGGCGTCAGGCCGGGCGGAGGTCTCGAGGTTTGGATCGGTTGTTGAGGGGGCTTCGGAGAGCGCAGCACGGATCGCCCCGGGACGCGGCATGCGGGGTTTTCCAGAAGCCGTCCACGACTGCTTTGTGGATAGAACCAGCAAAGCGCCGCCACGGCGGGCCGGGAGGCTGTGGATCGGCTTGACCGCGACCGGCGCCGCGTACTAGCTTGGCGTGCGGAGGCACGTCTCGTCTGGTGACGGGCCTGGTCTTCAAAACCAGTCGGGCTGCGGTGGAAGCCGTGGCTGGTGGGTTCGATTCCCATGTGCCTCCGCCAGGGAGAGGCGGCCGAAGAGAGCGACGGGAGGCGGGGTGAGCGACGAACAGTTGGTCGAGAGGCTGGTCCAGCAGGTGGTCGCCCGGCTCAGTCCAGAGTCCCTCTGGGAAATGACCCAGGGGTGCCGGATGGTCTGCGTGGAGAAAGACGCCGACCGGGTCCGCTACATCGTGGAGTGCGGCGCCGAGCGCCTGGGCCTGAAGGCGGAAGGAGCCTCGCTGGACCAGGACCTGGCCCGCTACATCGACCATACGCTGCTGAAGGCCAACGCCGCCGAAAAGGAAATCGAGAAGCTCTGCGACGAGGCCCGCATGTACGGGTTCGCAGCCGTCTGCGTCAACCCCTGCTGGGTGCGGGCGGCCCGCCGCCGGCTGGAGGGTTCGTCCGTGCGGGTCTGCACGGTGGCCGGGTTTCCTCTGGGGGCGTCCAGGGGGGACGTGAAGTCCTTCGAGGCTCGCCGGTCGATCTACGACGGCGCCACGGAGATCGACATGGTGATCAATATCGGCGCCCTCAAGAGCGGCGACGACACACGGGTCCGGGACGACATCGGCGGCGTGGTGGCCGCCTGCCACGACAACGGCGCCATCTGCAAGGTCATCCTCGAGACCGCCCTGCTGAGCGACGAAGAGAAAGTGAAGGCCTGCACGCTCTCCAAGGAGGTGGGGGCGGACTTCGTGAAGACCTCCACCGGCTTCGGCCCGGGAGGCGCCACGGCGGCCGACGTGGCCCTGATGCGCCGCACGGTGGGTCCCGCCCTGGGAGTCAAGGCGGCCGGGGGGATCAAGGATTCGGCCGACACCCGGCAGATGATCGAAGCCGGCGCCACCCGGATCGGCGCCAGCGCCGGGATCAAGATCGTGAGCGGTGAGCGGGCCTCCGGGGGCTACTGAGACCGTCTGTCACACCCTGGGCCTTCCGTGCTTTCCCGTATACTGGTGCTTCCATGAGCCTCAGATACTACGCCGCCGCGGTCCAGACCGACTTCCCCAACCCGTCCCACCGGCGGGAGATGAAGCGCAGCACGGACCGCATCCTGGAACTGATCGAGCAGACCATCACCGGCTACAAGCCGTTTCTTCCCGTCCGCCTGCTGGCCTTCCCCGAATTCGCCCATGCGGCGCCCGTCTACGACAGCCGCAACGAGCTGCGCGACAAGCTGGGAATCGAGATCCCCAACCAGCACACGCGGCGGTTGGGGGAGAAGGCCCGGGAGTTCGGCGTCTTCATCCAGACCGGGACGATGCTGGAGCTGGATCCGAAGTACCCCGGCGCGCTCTTCAACACCACCTGCCTGATCGGGCCGGACGGGTCGATCCTCTCGAAGTACCGGAAGGTCTACCCCTGGCTGCCCTGGGAGGTCCACACCAGCCCGCACGACCTCGAGGGGTACCAAGAAGAGATGTTCCCAGTCGCCGACACCGAGATCGGCCGGCTGGGAGCGGCCATCTGCTATGACTGGCTCTTCCCGGAGGCGCTGCGTCAACTGGCGGCCAACGGGGCCGAGGTCCTGATCCGGGTGTCGGCCTACATGGACCCCTTCGGCGCCACCGAGCCGAACGACTGGTGGACGGTGGTGAACCGCTGCCGGGCGCTGGAGAACCTGGCCTACGTGGTGGCGGCCAACCAGGGCGCCTCGCTGCGCAACTTCCCTCCCTTTTCCTGGCCCGGGGGGAGCATGATCGTGGACTACGACGGCCGCATCGTGGCCCAGGCCACCCCGGGCAGCGGCGAGAAGGTGGTGGTGGCCCCCGTCGACATCGAGATGGTTCGCGAGGAGCGCCGCCGCCGGCTGGCTCACCAGATGCTGGCCCACTTGCGAACGGAGGCCCACCCGCTCTACAGGCATAGCGTGTTCCCCCCCGGCGGGTTCGATCCCTCCAAGGATGCCGACTACGAAAGCAACCGGCGCCAGTGGGACGGGCATCCTGCCCGTCATGCCGGACAGAAGACGCCGGCCTGAAGCCGCCCGAAACGCCGGCGAGTTGTTCCGGCATGAGCGGCTTGCTATAATCTCAAGTTTTTAGTCGTGAAAGCAGGTTGAGATGAAACGGACCTTTCAGCCCAACAACCGGCGCAAGCTGAAGAAGCACGGTTTTCGTGCACGCATGCGCTCGCGTGCCGGGCGGATGATTCTGAAGCGGCGCAGGGCCAAGGGCCGCACCAGGCTGTCGGCGAGTGGATGAGTGGATGATCGGCAGACGCTCTGCAGGGAGGAGCGGCTGCGGGCCCGTCCCCAGTTCCTGAGAGTCTACCGGGAGGGCGGCAGCGAACACAGCCGGTCGTTCGTGCTCTACCTCCTCCCCACGGAAGGTCCGTGTCATCGAGTCGGGCTGACGGTGTCGGCCAAGATCGGCAAGGCGGCCGTCAGAAACCGGGTGAAGCGCCGCCTCCGGGAGGTTTTCCGAACCAGGAAGAGCGAGATCCCCACCCCGTGTGACGTGGTGATCAACGCCAAGAAAGCCGCCGCCGCCGCCACGCTGGCGGAGCTGGCCCGGGAGTTCACAGAAGCGATACGCCGGTGGAAGGATCGCCGCCGAGAGGCCTGAAAAGAGCACTGCTGGCGGCCATCCGCGGGTACAAGAAGTTCGTTTCGCCCTGGATGCCGGCGCGCTGCCGATTCGAGCCGACCTGCTCCCTGTACATGGTGGAGGCGGTCGAAAAGTGGGGGGTCGCGAAGGGCGTATGGCTGGGGTTGAAGCGGCTGGCGCGCTGCCATCCTCTTTCCCGCGGGGGGTTCGACCCGGTCCCTTGAAAGCACAGCAGGAGTCATGAACCGATTCGACCCGAACGAGTCCAACACCGACCAGCGGCTGCTGCTGGCCATGCTGCTGGCCACGGTGGTCCTGCTGCTGAGCCCGTACTTCCTGCAGTGGCTCTACCCCGACCTGCACCAGTCTCCCGTTCCCGTGGAGACCGACACCGGGCCGGCACCGACTCCTGTCCCCGAGACCCCGGAACCACTCGAAGAACCACCACCACCACCGGAATCCGCGGAAGGGGAGCCGGAAGTGGCGCCCATCCGCGGCGACGAACGAACGGTCGCCGTGCGCAACACCGACCTGGTGCTGACCTGGACCACCCGGGGCGCCGCCCTGCGCAGCGTCCAGGTGCCCGGCTACAGCCGCGAGGACGGAGAGCCGGTGGAGCTGATTCCCCGAAGCCTGCCGGCTGACGTTCCGTTGCCGCTCGAGATCCGGACAGGCCGCCCGGAGATCGACGAGGAACTGGCCACGGCCGTCTACGAGCTGACGGGGGTCTCCCGGGGCGAGGAGATCGCCGCGCCGGCCGAGCTACGTTTCCAGTACCGGAGCGCGCTGGTGGAGGTGGAGCGGACCGTGCGTGTCCCCGCCGCCGGCTATGAAGTGGAAGAACAGACCCGGGTCAGCGTCAGGGGCCGCCCCATCGACCACCAGCTGGTCCTGGGGCCGGGGATCGGAGGCCGCCCCGGCGCCGCGGCGGGCTTCTTTACCATCACCAGCGGCGACTTCGGCAATCCCGGCGTGTCCTACCTGCGGGAGGACAACGGCGAGATCGAGCGGCACTCCGTGGGAGGGGTGGAGTCGAACCTGCAAGTGGGAACCGCCCTGCGCTGGCTGGCCTTCGACAGCCAGTACTTCACCTATGCGGCATTGGGCCCT
>JBFGHG010000437.1:0-4041 GCA_041578395.1 Acidobacteriota bacterium | reverse complement strand
TCGCCGTCGAGGGGCGCGCAAAAGATCGGAGTCTGGGGCTGGAGATTCGAGTCGACCACCCGGTGGCACAAGTCGACGGCGCCCGGATCCGGGGCCGGCAGCGTCGGGTCGCCCACCACGGCGATGCCCGGCGTGTTCTGCAGCCCGTCCACTCCGCGCGGATCGATGTCGACGACTGCCCGTCCAACCACCCCGGGCAACAGGGTCACGGGAAGTCCCGACACGTAGTTGAAGATCTCCGGTGGGGTGCCCGCGCCCGCGGCCGGCACCGCTGCGGCGCCCGCGCCCGGGACCACGTCGAATCCGGCCGAGATCTCCAGGCCGTTGCACCGATCGGTTACCCGCGCGGCCCCCTGAAACAATCCGGCGCCAGGTGCGGCGGTGATGCGGAGGCGTTGGGCCGTCAGCGCCGGGATTCGGATGTCGAAGGGGTTGATCTGCAGGGGCTGCCCGTTGATCTCGAGAGCCACGCCCACCGCCTGCCCCGGCCCCCGGTGCAGCCGGACCTCGGCCATGCACTCGGCCGGCGTGTTGTTCTGCAGCGTGATCACGGTGACGAACTCGAAGCCCGCTCCGGGCCCCGCCACCACCTGCGGCGCGGTGAAGACGTCCTGGGCGGGCACCCAGGCTCCCATCGGCAGGACCAGAAGAAAGAACAACGAAAGAGGAGAGCGTGTCGTGAAGCTTGGCATGGAGCCTCCTAGCGAAAGACCGTAAAAACCCGTTGGGCGCCGACTATAGCAGAGGCCGGGCGGAGCGGCCACACCCCTGTGCTAAGCTGCGCCCATGAGATCGGAGGCGCGGCGGCGCTCGGCCCCGCTGATCCGCGAGAACGTGCCGATGCGGGAGATGACGACGCTGGCGGTGGGCGGGCCGGCCCGTTACCTCGCCGACGTCTCCAGCCTCCAGGAGTACCTGCAAGCTCGCCGCTGGGCCGAATCGCGCGGCCTCCCGATGGTCGTGCTGGGCGAGGGGAGCAACGTCCTGGCGGCGGACGCGGGCTTCCCGGGCCTGGTGATCCGCAACTGCATCCGGGGTATTGAGCGGGACGGCCTCGAGGTGCGGGTGGGCGGGGGCGAGAACCTCCCGGGTTTCATCCGCTGGCTCAACCGCGAGGGTCTGGCCGGGATGGAGCGGATGTACGGCATCCCCGGAACGGTGGCCGGAGCGGTGGTGGGCAACGCCGGGGCCTACGGGCAGGAGATCGGAGAACGGGTCGTGGAGGTACGGGCCTGGACCGCGGACGGCGAGACGGCTCTCCTCCCCGAACGGCTGGGCTTCCGGTACCGCCACAGCGCCTTCAAGGAGCACCGCGGCTGGTTCCTGCTGGACTGCCTGTTGCGTCTCGAACCGGGGAAAGGAAACCTTCAGGCGGTTTCGGACACCATATTGGAGAAGCGGGAGGCCAAGTATCCGCCGGGACTGAAGTGTCCCGGCAGTTTTTTCAAGAACGTACCGGCGGAGGAGATTTCGCCGGAGGTCAGGCAGCGCTTGCCGGAGCACTTCTTCTACTACGGCAAGGTGCCGGCCGGCGTGCTGCTGGAAGCCGTCGGCGCCAAGGGCGCTCACCGGGGCGGAGCCGAGATTGCCACGTATCACGGCAACCTGGTGATCAACCGGGACCGCGCCAGCAGCAAAGACCTCGAGGAGTTGGCTTTCGATTATGCCGAACGCGTCTGGGACCGTTACCGCATCCGGCTCGAGCCGGAAATCCTCATCCTCGACGAGCAGGGGGCGATCCTTGGCTAGCCGCTTCCTGCTGGAAGGGCGGCGGCCGCTCGAGGGCGCCTACCGCGTGCAGGGGAACAAGAACGCCGCGCTGCCGCTGATCGCCGCCTCGTTGCTGGCGGGTTCGCGGGTGACGCTGCACAACGTCCCCCGCATCGTGGACGTGGAGAACCTGCTGCTGCTGTTGCAGTCCACCGGCGCCACCACGCGCTGGCAGGACCAGACCCTGACGATCGACTCCTCGCAGGTCCGCGGGGCAACGCTGGAGGACGAGCTGGTGGAGAAGCTGCGCGGCGCGATCCTGCTGCTGGGGGCCCTGGCGCCGCTGGTGGGCGATCTGCGCTGTGCCCTGCCGGGAGGCTGCCCCATCGGCCGGCGCTCCTTCGACATCCACTGGGCGGTCTTCCAGGCCGCGGGGTTCGAAGTGCGGGAAGATCCGGAGGGGATCGAGGTCCAGAGCGGGAAGCGGGTACAGCGGCCCACGGTGTACCTGGAAGAGACCTCGGTGACGGCCACCGAAAACGCCCTGATCCTCTACGCGGGCCTCGGCGGCGGGGTGATCCAGAACCCGGCGCGCGAGCCTCACGTGCTGGCCCTGGTGGATTTCCTGCGGCTGCTGGGGTGTGAGATCGAGTTGAACCCGCTGGAATTCCGGGTGCTCTCCGGCGTCGAGCGGGGACGCGACTGCGATTTCGAGGTGCCGGGAGACTACATCGACGCCGGCACCGTCGCCATCGCCACGGCGGTGACCGGCGGGCGGGTCCGGCTGGAGGGCGTTAGCGAGCGCGAGCTGATGGGAATCACGCCGGTGCTGGGCGGCTTCGGCATCCGGCTCGAGCGGTCCGGCGAGCAGGTGTGGGAAGTCTCCACCGCGGAGCTGGCCAGCCCGCCGCGCGTGATGGCGGGGCTGTGGCCGCTGTTTCCCACCGACCTGGTCAGCCTGGCCATCGTGCTGGCCACCCAGTCGGACGGTTTGTGCCTGGTGCACGACTGGATGTACGAAGCGCGCATGTTCTTCGTCGACAAGCTGGTGCGGATGGGCGGGGGTATCACCATGTGCGACCCCCACCGCGTACTGGTGCACGGGCCCACGGCCCTGCGGGGAACGCGGCTGGAGAGCCCGGACATCCGGGCGGGAATGGCGCTGGTGGTCGCCGGGTTGTGCGCCCACGGGCAGACGGTGATCGAGCACGCCGAGGTGATCAAGCGGGGGTATCAGTCGGTGGTGGAGCGGCTGCGGGGGCTGGGAGCGGAGATGACGGAGATCTGATTCGCCTCGGTCAGCGGCGTCCGAAGCCGTCCACCCGTTCGCGCGGGTAGCGCACCATGCGCACGATGGCGGCGCGCTCGCCGTCGGGGGTCAGGTGGGGGCAGAAGAAGTCCCACACCACCTCGCCCTCCGGCGTCACTTCGAAGGCCCGTCCCCGGTCCGAGTCGGCGATCAGCGTGTTGCCGTTGGCCAGCCGCTGGCTCGAGCCCTTGCTGAGGGTGTAGAAGCTCTCGGGCGGGTCGGCCCGGTACTCCCACACGATCCGGCCGCTGGCCGGGTCTACCTCCACCACGCGCGAGAAGTTTCGCCCCAGCCCGTTGTCGAAGACCAGCAGGTTGCCGTTGTCCAGCATCCGTGCGTCGTGCGGACCCAGCAGCTCCCCGCGGCCCCAGGCCCAGACCGCCTTTCCCGCTGTCCCAATCGATCGCGACCACGGCGTCCTGGTGCCGCAGGCTGACCAGCACGCGGCCGGGGGCCAGCAGGGGGTTGGCGCTCGCGGTCCGGATCCACTCGAGGGAGTTGGAGTGAAGCAGGTCGACTTCGTTGATGCCCCAGGCCTCGTTGGGGGCCACCGGCTGCAGCGGGAGCACGCCGGGGGCCGCCTGGATCGCGTCCGTCAGCGACCGCCGCTCGGCCGGGTTGCCCCGCTCGTCCAGGAAGGTGAGGTACTCGTCCCGGACCGGCAGCTCGGCGAGGAGCTCCAGGATTTTCCGCCTCTCGTACACCAGCGCCATCAGGCGGCCGTCCGGGGTGCGCTCCAGGTCGTGATGCGCCTCGATCCGCCGCTTCCAGCGCAGCGTGCCGTCCCAGGCGAAGCGCATCAGGTAGCTTGCGTTGTCCGGAATATTGACGGTCATGTCGACCCCTTCCACGGGGTCGACGCCGATGGCGATCAGGTCGCCGCCCTCCAGCAGCTCGGCGCGCTCCCAGCGGGCCCCCTCCGGATCGCGCCAGATGAGCTTCACGTTGCCCGCTTCGTCGATCAGCTCGGCGCGCGCCAGCATCTGGAACGTGTAGAGGTTGTAGCCCGGGGCCGAGCGCAG
>JBFGHG010000436.1:0-4041 GCA_041578395.1 Acidobacteriota bacterium | reverse complement strand
GCCCCAGGCGGGGGACTCGATCGACCAGTGCGCCGGGTCGACCAGCAGCTCGAAGCTCCCCTGCAGGGCGATCAGATTGTCTTCGAAGGGGAGCAGGGCGGCCGCGGTGTTTTCGGGGGGCCGCTCGAGCCAGGGATCGCAGCGGGGCGACGCCAGGTAAACGCCGTCGTGACCCTCGATCTGGACGGGCCGCACTTCGATCTGCTCCAGGGCGGCCCGGGCGTCCCGCTGCGAGATACCGGCCCAGCCGGCGAAGGCCGCCATCGTACCCAGTCCCGCGGCCCGAAAGAAGATCTCGGCCAGGCGGGCGTTCAGCTCCTTCGG
The DNA here is from genome assembly GCA_041578395.1 of Acidobacteriota bacterium. Taxonomy (GTDB): domain Bacteria; phylum Acidobacteriota; class UBA6911; order RPQK01; family JANQFM01; genus JBFGHG01. The sequence continues at coordinate 3,717 of JBFGHG010000436.1, read as the reverse complement.
GTCGTCGGGAACCGGGTGCTCTTCGAAGGGGTTGGCGTCAGGCCGGCGCCACAGGTAGCGCTCGGTGTCCAGCCGGCCTCTTTCGGGCGCCCGCTCCAGCAGCCCCGAAAACTCCAGCTGCCGCAGGGCGGGCGGCAGCGGCGAGGAGAGCCCCACTTTCTTTCCCGCCTCTCCCAGGCTGCGGACCTCGGGCAGCGCGCTGCGCAGGGCCGTGGTGGTCAGCGGGCCCCGATCCCCGATTGCGTCCAGGACGGCCTGGCCCAGCGCGTCGAGTTCTCCGGGGAGGATGCCGGCCTTCTGGTGCTCCCGCTCGGCCCGGCTGCGCGTCCGCAGATCGGCGAAGCGCAGGCAGAGCGAGAGGTAACGGCGGGGCACCAGATAGATGCATCCCCGGACGGCCGGAATGATGGCCACCCGGCGGCGGGCGGCGGCCTCGTCCAATTGCCGGCGCTGCATCCCGGGCACCCGGGCGCGCAGGGCGAGGTAGACGTCCACCCCCCCCAGGGTCCGCACGAAACCGGTCTCTTCGACGGCCTCGACCAGGCCCGCGTCTGACTCCCCCGAGAGCCGCTGGGCGGCCATCAGAACGGCGCGGGCATGCTCGACGGAAAGCCGCCGGGCGAGGTTGGGACTTGCCATGTCCTACAATCTATCGGAGTGAAGGGCACGGACCAAGAGCCAAAAGCGGGCGGCAGCGGGCCGCCGTCGTTCGAGCTGGCCGTTTTCGGCCTGGGCCACGTGGGCCTGGCTCTGCACGACGAGGCACTGAACCGGGGCTGGGAGGCCGCCGGCTTCAGCCGCAGCAGCTCGCTGGGCGGCGGCTGCCGGGTGGACGCCGTGCAGCCGGAGTCGATCGCCCGGCTGGCGGAGCGCACCCGGGACGCACGCTTCGACGCGCTGGTCGTCACCTTTCCGCCCACCGAGGTCCATCCCTCCTTCTGGGACCTGCTGGAAAGCCTCTCGTCCCGGCGGATCCTCCTGGGTTCGACCAGCATCTACCGCCGAAGCGGCCCCGGACGCAGCCGCATCACCGAGGAAACGCCGCTCAAAGACGACCACGACCGGCTCGAGGCCGAAAGCGACTTCCTGCAGCGGGGAGGTCGGATCGTCCGCCTCTCCGGGATCTACGGCGGCAGCCGCAACCCGGTCCGCTGGCTGAATCAGGGGCGGGTGGGGTACGAGAACCGGCAGGTCAACCTGGTCCACCGTGACGACATCGCCCGGGCGCTGGTGCGGCTGCTCTCGCACGACCGCCCGCAGCGGGTCTACAACCTCTCCGACGGCCAGCAGCACACCTGGAGGCAGATCGTGGACCGTCTGGTGGGGGAGGGGCTGCTCGATCATCCGCGCAAGCCCGAGCCGCTGCGCCGCGAGGACGGGTTCGTCGAGAACCGGCTCTTCCTGGCGGAGTTCCCCGACTTCCGCTTCCGCGACTTCTGGCGGGAGCTGCTGCGGCTGGCGCAGCAGGCCTGAAGGAAACGCCTTCAACCGCCGCTCGGGCCTTGCAAACTCATCAGTTTCGAGACGGCGACATCCGGCTCCAGCTCGATCCCGAAATGCTCCTTCAGGAGCGTCCGGTATTCCTTTTCACCGGCGACCTCGCGTTCGCTGCGCTCTCCCGAGTCCGTCGCGATCCAGCGGCCGTTGGCCAGCGTGATCCGTCCGCTGGGGGTGGCCCGAGAACAGACCGCTTTTTGCCGGAAGTGTGATTCCGGCGACGTCTGAAAGTACGCGCACCGCGCTCCGAACTCCTCCAGCCGGCGGGGAGTCAGCGAAAACGCGTACTGCGGCTCCCACTCCGATTCCCCCTGCCGCCGCCGATGCAGGACCCGCTCGGAGCCGCTCCCGCTCACCTGGAAGGAGAACCCGTCCTGTTGCTGCTCCCGGGCCGTGTCCAGCCGGACCGGCTCCAGGAACAGATCGCCGAAGCCCACGTCCGCGATCCACCGCTCTCCCGCTTCGACCAGCAGCAGCAGGTGGTCGAACTCGACCCCCGGCCCTCCTCCTTCCAGAACTCGCCCCGAAAGCAGTTCGACCCGGAAGCCCAGTTGCTCGATGAGCCAGCCGAACAGCCCGTTCAGCTCGTAGCAGAACCCGCCCCGACGGCGCCGCACGATCTTGTCGTAGAAGGAAGGGACCGAGAGCGCGATGGGACGGTCCAGCGGAATGTCGAGGTTCTCGAAGGGGACCGTGTAAAGGTGCTGCCGGTGCAAATCGCGCAGAGTGCGCGGATCGGGACGGCGTGGGCCGTGATAGGCGATCCGCGCCAGCAACGCGTCGACCTTCATGTTGTCCTCAGTCTCCCGGCTTCTGCTGCTCGACGAGGGTGCTGATCCGCTTGCGCAACTCGTCGTCCAGGCCTTGAATCTTACCCTTCCCGTCCCGTTCCACCCAGACGATCCGTTCGGCGGCGATGTCGAAGGGCAGGTCGGGAGCGTCCTTCTCGCGAATCGGGATCCAGCCTCGCAGGAGGCTGTTGCGGGAGTGGGTCAGGGCCTGCATCATGCCCGCCTCGAACAGGACGTTGGAGTTGTCCTGATAGTCCCCGTTCAGCGGCTTGGAGAGGTAGCAGATGCCGAAATCGGAGCGGGTGATGCTGTCGATCACCTTGCGGGGGATGTCGCCCGAGTCGTTCTGGTTGTCCCAGAAATCGGGTTCCAGCTTGTGGCTGAACTCGTCGATCACGAGCTTGATGGTCGAGATCACCGCCTCGTGTTTCTTCAGCTCGTTCCCTTCCAGTCCCTCCCCGCCCGGAAAGGCCACGAACATACGCGGCTGCGCCAGGCTGGTCCAGCTCTCCTTCTTCAGGGCCCTCTCCAGCATCCGCAAGGCTTTTCTGCTCGAGTCCCGCTGCCCCTTGCGGACGTCGTACATGCGGTAGGCGCGAGAGAGCACGTCGGCCAGGGTCACCGCTTCGGTGAGGCTGGCCGGTGTGGGTTCGACGTAGGCCTCGGTTCCGAACTCCACGAGCCCGATCGCTTTCCCGTCCCTGCGCAGGGGGTGCATGACCGAGGTCCGCACCTCCTGCGTGCTGCTGGCGTTGTAGGCGGGCAGATCGTCGCTGCCCGACCAGAGGTCCTTGTAGCTTTCGGCTGCGTGCAGGGGCTTCTTGCGATCGCCGACCACCCAGATCGGCTTGTTCTCGCCGAACGCGTAGGCGGTGTGCGACTCGTACTTCTTCCTCGCTCCGACCGAGTAGCTGGGTTGCTCGTCGCGCGAGCTCCACAACGTGCGCAGGGAGCGCCCTTTCCCATCCAGGGGAACTTCGTCCAGGACCGCGAAGTAGGCCACCTTCACTTCCTGCCGAAGGTACCTTTCGACCAGTTTGAGGAGCTCCTCGAAGATCTCCTGGTCCATGATGTCGTTGGAAAGAACGAACTCGTGGACTCGATCGCCGAACATCCTGCTCATGGCATGCCTCCGAAAATGCTTGTGCGGAAATCTTCACCAGTCCCGACGCCGAGGCAGTGGATCATCGCACGTCGAACGTCAAACACTTCGTGGGCCAACTCGGGAAACAACCGGCTCGAGCGCTGCTGCAGGGTATGGGTTTGGAGCAATCGGCGTCGACCGTTGCCCGGAGTCTACCGCAGTCCGAGCCTTCGTGTCCATCACCCTCGGTCTGTGTAGACGGACGGCGGGGCCGGGATTCCCGCCGGCGAGCAGGTCGGTCAGCTCGGGGAGGCTTCGGAGGCCGCGCGGCCGCGGGAGGGCTCT
>JBFGHG010000435.1:0-4042 GCA_041578395.1 Acidobacteriota bacterium | reverse complement strand
GCAGGTGGCCCCTCTGGCCTTCCTGTCCAGCGGCACGCTGCTGCTGTTCATCGGGTCCCGGTGGCTGCTGAGCCATCGGGAGCTGTCGGTGATGTCCTCCGAGTCGCTTAGCTCCACTCTGGCGGGCGCCGTGATCCTCCACAGCTTCTTGCATCTCTATCTGCTCTCCAACTTTTCGGAGACCCGGTCCCTGGTCCTGCTGGGACTGGGGATCCTGACCTTCTTCCTCTCGCTGCGAAGACTGACGATCATCCTGGCGGTCACGCTGGCCGTCTGGGTGATCGTGGCGGCGGTGGGCGGCCCGTCGGCCGCCTGGCTCTACTTCGCTTTCGGGCTCTTCATCGCCACCGGGCTGAAACTCTACTCCGTCATCAACCGCTCCGACGTGGCGACCTCGCTGGCCACGGCCGAGGAGACGCAGAAACGGTGCCGGGAGGTGGAGGAAGTCGCGGACCGGACCGGGGAGCAGCTGGAACTGGCGCTGCACTCGTCCGAGGAGGGCTTCTGGCGCTGGAACCTGGAAGAGGGAGACCTGGAAACCACTCCCCGGTTCAACCAGATGCTGGGGCTCGAAACGCCTGTCACCCGCGCCTCCCAGTGGCTGGGCCGGTTGCGGGCCAGCCACCGGCCGCGCATCGAACTGCTGCACCGAAGCGTCACGGTCAACCGGCCCCGCTTCGACGAGGAATGCGAGGTCCTGCACGCCGACGGTACCTACCGCTGGGTGCGGGTGCGGGGCATGGCCCACTTCGACGACGACGAACAGCCCGTCTGCCTGGCCGGCTGGCAGGCGGACATCACCCAGTTCAAGACCATGCAGCGGAAGCTCTACCAGCGCAGTTTCCGCGACGAATTGACCGGCCTGTCCAACCGCCAGCTCTTCCTGCGCCAGATCGAGGGAGCCCTGCAGCAGACGCACCAGGCGTCCCCCGAATACGGCGTGGTCGTGCTGGTCCTGGACATCGACCGCTTTCGCCGCCACATCGACCGCAGCGGGTACGGCTTTGCCGACGACATCCTCAAAGTGGTCTCGCAGCGCCTGCAGGCCCGCGTGGGTGCGCTCTCGGTGGCTCGCCTGGAAGCGGACCGCTTCGGACTACTCTTCTCCCAGCTCGTCAACCCTCTGGCCGCCCAGGGAGTGGCCGCCACGGTGCGGCAGGTGATGGCTCTTCCCTTCGGGGAAGGGGAGTCGGCCCTGCAGCTGTCCGGCTCGATGGGCCTGGCCTGGGGTCAGCTGGGAGTGCCTCCCGCCACCCTGCTCTGCCGAGCCCACCGCGCCATGCGGCAGGCCAAGTCGCGGGGACCCGGCCGTTACGTGGTCTACGACGAGGAGACCGAGGGGCAGCACGAGGAGCAGCTGGAACTCGAATTCCGTCTCGCTGCCGCCCTGCGGCGGGGCGAGCTGGTGCTCGTTTACCAGCCGGTCACCGCCCTGAAGAACGGCCGCATCGTGGGAGTGGCGGCGCAGCTGCGCTGGAACCATCCCTCGCGGGGACTGCTCTTCCCCGAGCAGTTCCAGGAAGCGGTGCGCGCCAGCGGACTGGAAGCCGCCGTGGCCTGGTGGTCGTTGCGCGAAGCGCTGAAGCGCATGAAGGGCTGGCTGGCGAAAGACCCGGCCAACCCGCTGTTCAGCATCAGCCTGCCCGTGGCCGCCCGCCAGTTCTCCGACCTGGGCGCGGTCGACCGCGTCTTCGAGCTGCTGCAGCAGTTCCAGCTGGCCCCCGAAATGCTGCGGCTGGAAGTGACCGAGGCCACCATCGAGGCGCAGCCCGCCAACGTGCTGCCCATGCTCTCGGAGCTGCAGGACGGGGGGGTGCAGATTCACCTGTCCAGCTTCGGGACTCGGCAGGCTTCTCCCGCGGTGCTCGAGGAGTTTGACTTCGACGCGCTCAAGCTGGCTCCGGAGTTCGTGGAAGGGATCGAGCACAGCGTCCAGAAGCGGCAGGCGGCGGGCGCTTTGCTGAAGATGGCCTCGGAGATGGCCGTGGACAGCATCGCCGAGGGCCTCGACTCGGCCCGCCAGGTCGAGGTGGTGGAGTCGCTGGGCTGCGACTACGGGCAGGGCAGCTTCTTCTGGCCGGCGATGGATCAGGAGATGCTGGAAGCCATCCTGGCCGACGGCGAGGGGAAACGGCCGGCGGAAGTGATCCAGATGGCTCCGCCCGAGGCTCGGCGGTAGCGGCCGCAAACGGCCCTACTCGATGTTCACCGGCTGCCCGAGCTTGCGGTAGGCCCGCTCCACCACCGCCTCTCCATACTTCCGCTCCAGCTTGCGGACCGTGAAGTGTCCCCGGGCCATGTTCTGGAAGTGGTCCATGAACAGTGCGTTGATGGCGCTGCCGCCCAGGGCTCCGATGGCGGGGATGGCCGAGGCGGCCGCTTTTTCCGAGACCACCACCCCGAAACGGGCCGAGACCGCGGAGACGAACCGCACCAGCGCGGGAGCGCCCTCCCGCGTCAGTCCGTAGCGGGCGATGTGCTTGGCGGCGTCGGCCAGCGTCGTGGCCAGGGCCGCCCGGACGGCGTAGTACCCCGCCTCGACGGCGTCGTCGCTCTTGGTCTTGCCACCCAGCGCGAACACCTCCAGGCAGGCCAGCCTCGACTCCGCCGCGCGCAGGTCTTCCCCCTCGCTGCGGGCGATGTCGGCGATCGAGCGCAGCATGATGGTGGTCGAGATGGGCAGTTCCACGGGCAGCGCCGTCAGTCCCAACGCGCCTCCCACTCCCCCGGTGCCGATCACGGCCGCCTTGTGGAGGCGCTGCCAGGGACGGCTCCGCTTGCGCGGGTTGAGCGTGGCCATCGCCACTGAAAGGGCCTTGTTCAGCGAGACGTCCACGGCGTCCTGCAGCGTGACCGACCACTTGTCGGGCAGCAGCGCGAACCCCTTCTCGATGGGCGTGCCGATCAGGTTGGTCAGCTTGGCCGCCAGCCCCGGGTTCTCCAACAGGTCCCGCGCGTCCTGCAGTTCCAGCAGGTCGTCCGGTGACTGGGCGATCGGCGCCGGCGCCGCGGCTCGTTGCGTGTCGTCCATTGGTCCGTCCTATTTCATCGCTTCCACGACGGTATGATACCGCCGCAGTTGCAGGTCGTTCAGCTGTTGGGTGTTTCCGCCGGGCCACCGGATGCGGATCGACTCGACCTTCTCTTCCGGCAGCAGGCCGAAGATCAGCCGGGGGTCGTGGGCGGCCTGGTAGCTGCCTCCTCCGTGCCGCTGCCGGACCAGTTTGCGCCGGTCGGTCGCCACCGTCACCTCGGCCCCCACCGCGTCGCGGTTGCCGGCCGTCCCCCGCAACTCCAGACCCAGCCAGGGGTTGCGGTTGCCTCCGTCGTTTCTCAGCAGCACCGGCCGCTGGCCGTTGTTGACGAAGAGCAGGTCCGCGTCTCCGTCGTTGTCGTAGTCCCCGACCGCCAGGGCGCGGCCCTGGAAGGAACGCGACCAGACCTCGCCGGCCCGCTCCATCATGGGGAGGAAGCGGCCCTCGCGGTTCTCGAAGATGAGCGGCGTCTCCCGGGAGGTCACGCCGTCGCGGTACAGTTCGATGTTGTCCAGCGGATGCCCGTTGAGCACCACCAGGTCGGGGTCGCCGTCGTTGTCCACGTCCACGAACCGCACGCCGAACCCGCTGTACAGCAAGGCCGCCTGCCCCAGGCCGCTGACCACCGTGACGTCGCTGAAGAGCACCTCGCCGTCGTTGGCGTACAGGTTGTTCATCTCGTAGTCGATGTTGGTCACGATCAGGTCGACGCGGCCGTCGCCGTTGAAGTCGGCCAGATCAACGCCCATGCCCGACTCCGGCTTGGCGCTGATCCCGTAGGCCACCTCCGCCAGCAGCCCCGTCTCCTGAAACGTCCCGTCCCCCTGGTTGTGGAACAGGAAGTTGGCCACCGCGTCGTTGGCCACGTACAGGTCCTGAAAGCCGTCCCCGTCCACGTCTCCGGTCACCACCCCCAGCGCCTTCCCCTTCGCGTCCACGCCCGCCTGGCGGGTGACGTCGGTGAAGGTCCCGTCCCCCTCGTTGCGCAGTAGCGAGTTGCGGATCCG
>JBFGHG010000434.1:0-4043 GCA_041578395.1 Acidobacteriota bacterium | reverse complement strand
GGCAGGGATGCCCGCGCCACCTCAACTCAAGGCCGGGGGAGCAGCTCCAGACCGGCCGCTTGCAGCCCTTCACGCAGCTGCTGCCAGGGGCCCCGGAAAAACTCTTCCAGATCCTCATCGAACTCCTCGAGGGCCTGCCGGGCCGCTTCGTACCGAAGACGGTTTCCCCCGGTAGGAGCCGACCAGCCCCGATTCAGGGAGAAGGCCGCCCGGAAGATCTTCGACTGCACCGTCTCCGGGTCGCGCCGGATGCCCTGGACCTGCCGGCCCCGGAAGCGCTCCTGCAACTGCTCCAGCTCCTTCTTCACCTGCCGCGCCTGATCCCTCAGCTCCGCCGGCGGCTCCTCTTGTTCGCGTATACGGGCGGAGACCTCCCCCAGCGCGTTCTCCGCGTCGCGCAGGCGTCCCCGGATGTCCACGGTCTGCTGCTGCAGCTCCTCCATCTGCAGGAACAGCTCGTGTTTGGCCAGCATTCCTTGCTCGCCCCAATCCGCGCGGAAATCCGGCAGAACGCTCACCGGCCCGCTGGCTTCCTCGCCGAGGTAGCGCAGCCGTACGGTGTAGGTGCCGGGCAGGACGGGGTAGCCGCCGGGTTCGCCCCGGTCCGACCCGCCGCCTCCGAAGGGCGAGAGACGGAACCCCTTGCGGTCCAGTTCCCAATGGATGCGGTTGATGCCCGGCCGCGGTTCGTGCCGCAGGGTCCGGATCACCCCGCCGTCCGAGTCGAGGATTTCGACGGTGACGCGTTCGCCGCCGCGCCGCTCCCGCCCTTCCTCGTCCCCTTCGGCCTCCGCTTCGGAGCTCTCTCCCTCCAGAGGCGGGCTGGCCACGAAGGTGATCAGGGCGCCGTAGGGGCGGTTCTCGCCCTGAAAGACCGCGTCCCCCGGCCCGCGCAGGCCCGGCGGCTCTCCCTCGACGTACTGGTAGGCGGGCGGGACCTCGAACAGGTGCAGCGGCGCCTCCAGCAGGCCCGGGTCGGCGGCCAGCGCGCGCAAGGGCCGGACGTCGTCCAGCACGAAGACACCGCGCCCGTGCGTCCCCACCACCAGGTCGTGATCCCGCGGGTGCACCACCAGGTCCATCGCCGAGGTGGTCGGAAAGCCGCTGCTCCAGCGGTGCCAGCTCGAGCCGGCGTCCAGCGAGAAGTAGAGGCCGAACTCGGTCCCCAGGAAGATCAGCCGCGCCTCCACGGGGTCGCGTTCCACCGCCAGCGCGTAGCCGGAGACCGAATCGGTGTTCAGGCGCCGCCAGCTTCGGCCGAAATCGGCCGTGTGGTAGAGGTAGGTCTCCAGGTTGCCCCGCCGGTGGTCGTCGAAGACCACGTAGGCTTCGGCGCCGCTGGATGGCGAAGGGTCGATGTGGGGGATCCAGGTGTGCCGCGGCACCCCGCTGAGGTTGCCTTCCACGCTACTCCAGCTGCCGCCGCCGTCGCGGGTGACGTGCAGCCGGCCGTCGTCCGTTCCCACCCAGATCACGCCCCGCTCCGCCGGGCTGGGGGCCACGGCCACGATGGTGGTGAAGTTTTCCGCGCCGGTGACGTCGTAGGTGAGGCCGCCGCTGTCCAGCTGCTTCTGCCACTGGGGGTCGTTGCTGGTCAGATCGGGGCTGATGACCTCCCAGCTCTCGCCGCGGTCCCGGCTGCGGTGCAGGTACTGGCTGCCGTAGTAGATGGTGCCCGGCTCGAAGGGATCGGCGGCCAGGCCCGCGTTCCAGTTGAAACGCAGCGTCTCGCCCTCCGGGTGGACCGGCTGGATCGGCTTGCGTTCCCCGGTGAGCAGGTCGAAGCGCTGCAGGTTCCCCCCCTGGGACATGCTGTAGCCGTAGCGGTCCGGCGCGGTCGCGTCCGGAATCGTGTCGAATCCGTCGCCCGCTCCCACGCGGTGCCAGTACCAGTTGTAGATTCCGCGCGTCTTCCAGACGCTGGAGGGACCGCGCCAGGAGCCGTTGTCCTGCAGCCCCCCGTAGACGTTGAAGGGGATCTCGCCGTCCACGGCCACGTGGTAGAACTGCGCCAGCGGCAGGTTCTCCACGAACCGCCAGGTCACGCCCCCGTCGCGCGTGATGGCGACGCCGCCGTCATTGGTGTCGATGATGTGCAGCGAGTCGTCGGGGTTGATCCAGAGGCCGTGATGGTCTCCGTGGATGCGCGAGGACTCCACCAGCGAGCGGAAGGTCTTCCCCCCGTCCTCGCTCACGTTCAGCCGCGAGTGCAGGCTGTAGATCCGGTTCTCGTTGTTGGGGTCGACGTAGAGGTCGGCGTAGTAGAAGGGGCGGGGATTGACGTTGCGGGAGTCGTTGACCGTCGCCCAGGTCAGTCCGCCGTCGTCCGAACGCAGCAGGGCGCTCTTTTTGGCCTCCACCAGGGCGTAGACGACGCTGGGGCGGTTGGCGGCGATGGCCAGCCCGATCCGGCCCAGCTCTCCCTCCGGAAGCCCCGCCTTGTCGGTCCGCCGGTTCCAGCTCTCTCCGCCGTCGTAGGTCAGGTAGATCCCGGAGCCCGGCCCCCCCGAACGGAAGTCCCAGGGTTGGCGCCGGTGGGACCAGAGGGCGGCGATCAGCTTGTCGGGGTTGCGCGGGTCCATGACGAGGTCGGCCGCGCCGGTGCGCTCGTTCACGTAGAGCACCTTGCGCCAGCTGCGGCCGCCGTCCTCGGTCTTGAAGACCCCGCGCTGGGCGCCGTCGGACCAGAGGGGCCCCAGTGCGGCCACGTAGACGACTTCGGGCCGGCGCGGGTGGATCAGCAGCCGGTGGATCTGCCGGGTCTCCTCCAAACCGAGGTGCTGCCAGGTGATGCCGCCGTCCTGGCTGCGGTAGACGCCGTTGCCGACCGAGATGCTGTTGCGGGGGTTGCCCTCGCCCGTGCCCACCCAGATCACGTCCGGGTTGGTGGGGTCAACGGCGATGGCGCCGATGGAGGCCACCGGCTGCTGCTCGAATATCGGCCGCCAGGTGATGCCGCCGTCGATCGACTTCCAGACTCCCCCGGCCGCCCCGCCCACGTAGATGGTGTTGGTGTCGTTCGGGTCGACCGCCAGCGCGGGCGTGCGTCCGCTCATGCCGGCCGGTCCGATGCTGCGCGCCTTCATCCCGGCGAGCTTGGACACGTCCAGCGAGCTGGCGCCCAGCACCGACAGGCTGAACAGAACGACGAACACTGCGGGAATCCGCTCGAAGACCAATCGTCTCATCTCCCCCCCCAACTCGTAATCGCACTCGTAATCGTAATCGTAATTGCACTCGCAACCGCTATCGTAATTCGTAATCGACTGGAGCCCAACCCCGCTTCCAGCTAGAGTACGAGCGAGACCTGCGACCGACCGATGAAACGAGGAACGATGAAGCTGGCCGAACGACTCTCCCGACTCGGCACCGAAACGGCCTTCGCCGTCTCTGCCGAAGCCAACGCCTGGGCCGCCCGGGGCAACCGCGTCTTCCCGTTCCACCTGGGCGACCTGAATCTGAAAACCCCGCGCAACGTGATGGACGCGGCCGTCCGCGCCATGGAGGCGGGCAAGACCGGCTACTGCCCCAACGGCGGCATCCCGGAGCTGCGCGAGGCCCTGGCGGCGGACATCAACGCGGCCCGCGGCACCGGCTACACCGCCGCGCGGGTCTCGATTCAGCCCGGCGGAAAGCCCACCATCGGCAAGCTCATCCTGGCCCTGGTCGACCCCGGGGAAGAGGTGCTCTACCCCAATCCCGGCTTTCCCATCTACGAGTCGCAGATCGAGTTTCACGGGGGGAAGGCCGTCCCCTACGGCTTCGTGGAGGGGGAGGCCAACTTCGGGCTCGACCTGGAGGGCATCCGGCGCTCCATCACCCCCCGCACCCGATTGTTGATCTACAACGACCTGCAGAACCCGACCGCCGCCGAGTCCTCCCGCCAGGAGATGGCCGAGATCGCCGAACTGGCGCGGCGCCACGACCTGTTCGTGCTGTCGGACGAAGCCTATTTCGACATCCGCTTCGGCGGCGAGTCCCGCTCGATCGCCTCCCTCGAGGGCATGGCCGGGCGGACCGTCATCCTCTACACGTTCTCCAAG
>JBFGHG010000433.1:0-4046 GCA_041578395.1 Acidobacteriota bacterium | reverse complement strand
CCGATGGAAGAAGGAGTGCGGCGGCTGGAGAAAGTGTTGCGCGAGCGGGGCGCCGAGGTCGAGCTCAAGGTCTACGAAGGCGAGGGCCACGGCTGGAGCCTGATCGTCGACCACCTCGAGGAGTCGCTGCGCTTCCTCAGCGCAGGGTTCTGAACCCCGATTTTTTACAGGGTGCGCGGCCGGCTCGGGATGGCTCCCGGGCCGACCGCATTGGGGGTTTGGGAGGGACCTTACAGAATCTCGACCAGGCTCACGAGCACGGTGCCCGTCAGCGGAGCCGCGGTGAATTCCAGGACGGCGGTCATCTCGTCCAGGATCGAGTCGTCGCCGCTCTCGGGCGCGGACGATCCCTCACCGCCGCTGCCGCCCGCTCCGCCCTCCGAGCCGGCGCCCGCTCCCACCTGCCGGTAGGCGGTCACGCAGACCTTGAAGGTGAACAGCTCCGCGGCCGGGTCGGCGAACTGGAGCGTCCGCACGCCGCTGGTCTCCCCGGCGCTGAAGCGGTCGTCGCCGCCCAGCTGGTAGGAGTAGTCGTACAGCGCCCGGTTGGGACGGTTGACTCCGCTGCCGCCGTTGTCGGCGTTGATCGCCTCGACGGTGCCGGAGGCCGACTGGATCTTGACCACGTTCAACTCCACCAGCGGCACGTAGTCTTCGTCGTCCTGGTTGGTCATCGCCAGGTCCAGGGAGAAGACGCCGTCCACGAAGGAGACGTTGGAGATCGACGTGGCGACCTTGCGGGTGATGCGCTCGCGGACCCGCTGATCCACCGTGACCGACTCCACGTCGCTGGCCTCGCTGGCGTAGTAGCCGATCTGGCCGGCCACCAGCGCCCGCACGCGGAAGGAGTGCACCCCGCGCGGCTGGTCTTCCAGATCGAGGCTGTTGGTGGCCCCGTCCAGAGTGGCGATCAGAGTCCAGGCGCCGCCGTCGACCGACTGCTCCACTTCGAAGAACGCCTCGCCGCCGTTGCCGGTCCAGCGGACGGTGAAGTCGCCGTCGAAATCCACGACGTTCCCCTGCGAATCGACGAAGTCACCGTCGAAGGCCTGCAGCGCCGGCGGACCGCCGCCGGTGATCTGGGTGGAGAGGATCTCGTAGTCGGTGGGGCCGTTCAGCCAGCCCGAGACCCGGTAGGTGTACACGCCCGGCGCGGACACGTCGATGCCGATGAACTCGGGACCGCCCGGGTTGGTGGAGGCCGCGATCTGGGCGCCGCTGGGATCCAGCAGGTAGAAGTCCAGGTCGGCCACCGTGTCGTCCACGATTTCGGGGAAGGTCAGGCTCGCCTCCAGGCGCAGCGTGTCCGCTCCCACCGTGACCGGGACGTCGTCGAAGCTGACGCCGGGGACCAGGAAGGAGTTGGAGTCGCCCACCAGGACGGTACCGGTGAACGTCTCCGTGCTGCTGCCGGAGACCAGCGGGACCGACTCGACCGCCTGCAGGAAGAAGGGCATGCGCAGGGTCTGCTGGCCGTCGCTGCGGTCGGCCACCAGGTAGAACTGCACCTGCACCGGACCCTCGCGCACCACGTCGCCGTCGACGGTGGCGCTGACCGTGAAGGAGGCGCTGCCGTAGGGGTCGACGCTCACCGAGCCGCTGCCGGCCGAGGCGCTGATGCCCGCCATCTCCAGCCCGCGGTTGTTGGCGATGCTCAGGTCGTAGCTGCCGCCTTCACCGCTGACGTCCACCAGGTGGACGGTGACCGTCTCGGAGTGGGTCACGCGGCTGTCGATCACCGGCACCTGGCCGAAGGAGTGGCTCCCCAGGATGGAGGGCGCCGCGATCCCGTCGCCGGCGACACCCAGCAGGGCCCGGGCGTTGGCCGCCGCGTAGGCGTCGATCAGGCCGCCGCCCTGGTCGATGATCGATTCGATGTCGGTGCCGTCCGCCTTGGGCGTCCCCTGCTCGTCGCGCAGGTTGGTGGCGGTGTTGATCAGCGCCGTGCGCACCATGGCCGGCGACCAGCCGGGGTTGGCCTGCTTGACCAGCGCGGCCGCGCCCGCCACGTGCGGGGAGGCCATGCTGGTGCCGCTGATGGCGCCGTAGTTCCCTCCGGAGAGGGCCCCCAGCAGGCTGGCGGGGGGCATAGCCGCCAGCACGTTGACGCCGGGGGCCGCCACGTCGGGCTTGACTTGACCCAATCCAGCGACCGGGCCACGGGAGCTGAAGCCCGCCATGGAACCTTCGAACGTAGAACCGAACCGCGGCTTCAGCCGAATCGGCAGACTCGAAATCGCCCCGCTGGGCGGATTGACGCCCGGCGTGCCCGAAATCAGCCCCAGCAGATACTCTGCGTCTGCCGGCTTGATGTTGGCGCCGGGAATGGCGCCGCGCACCGCGGTCGGAGACTCGGTGGAAGAGATGTTCAACACCGCCTCGGCGCCCGAGGCCGTGGCATTGGCCACGATCTGCGCGAAGGTGGCCGGGCTGGCGGCGCGCGCCAGTGCGATGCGGCCGTTGACCGTGGCCGGCCAGTTGGTTAGCAGCTGGGCACCGTCCACGTAGACGTAGTACTGCGCCATGGCGCCGTCCGGCGGGGCCGGAGTGCCGGCCATGGGGAAGATCTTGATGTTGTCCCGCTCACCGGCGGCGATAGGGAGCTGATCGGCCGGGACGACCGAACCGGTGCTGCCTGCCGCCACCGCGCTGGAGTCCAGCACGTCGGTCGACCAGGCGTCCCCGCCGCCCGGATCGGTGGAAGCGCCCACCGCGATCACGTGACGGCCGGCGGCCGGCGCGCCCACGGTGGCCTGGCCCGGACCGCTGTTGCCCGCCGAGGAGACCACCACCGTCCCCAGCAGGGAGGCGTTGTCCGAAGCCACGGCGGTGGGGCTGTCGGGAGTCCCCGCGCCGCCCAGGCTCATGTTGATCACGTGCGCCACCGGCTTCGCGAAGCCGTTGACGGTGCGGGGCGAAACGGAGTCTTCGATCCCCATCACGATGGCCGAAGTCAGGCAGCCGCCCACCGTCCCGGTCAGCGAGCCGACCGTGGAGAGGACGTCGCTGCACACCGAGTAGGAGAGCAGCTTGGCCTGGGGCGCCACGCCGTGCACCGGGACGTCGTCCTCGGTCAGGGGCAGCCCGTCGCGCCCGGGGGCGAATCCCAGGTAGCCCGCGGCGGTCGAGGCCACGTGCGTGCCGTGTCCGTATCCGTCCTCCACGGCGAGATCGGCCAGGGGCAGGTAGTAGATGATCTTTTGATTGCGGTTGACGGCCGCCACGGAGGGCTCCACGCCCAGCCGCGGAGGGGTGGGGTCGCCGCCGAACATCTCGTGCTGCCACTCGATGCCGGTGTCGATCACCGAAATGAAGATGCCCTGGCCCTCGAACCCTTCGCGCAAGTCGTCGAAGGGCGTCAGCTCCGCCACCCCGCCGTACAGCTCGTCGGCCCGGATATAGCGGACGCTGTTGTCCAGCTGGGGTTGAAAGACGCTGTCCGGGTGCACGGCCTTGACCCCCGCCACCTGCTCGACGGTGGGGACGGCGGACTGCTCGAGCAGCAGGTTCACGCCGTTGTACACCAGCGTGTAGCGGAACTCGACGTTCACCGGGGCGCCCTCCGCGTCCGTCACGCTGTACGAACCGACCTGGTAGGCCACGCCCTGGCTCGAGAGGGCCTGCAGGAAGTCGTCCTGCGCGGTGGACAGCTGCGCGCGGTAGGCCTCGATTTCCTCGGCGGTCGGTTCCGAACCGCCAGCCCGCTGCTGGGCCGCCCAGACGGCGGCCGGGGCCTGCTCCAGCTCCACGATCACGGAAGTCACCCCCGCCAGCGCGGAGGCCAGAAGGCTGGTGAGCACGACCAGCCCGACGAGAATGCATTTTCGGTAGCTCGGTTTCATATCGATCACACTCCTCCTCGAGAACGTTGTGGTTGACGCCTCGATTTTCGGAAGAGAGGGTGCCGCGCGGCAATGAGGGGAACACCCCAGAAGTACGGGAAAAAGACCCCAAAGACCGGGAGGGACCGGGAGAGGCGGGGTTGGGAGATGCGGCGCCGGCCGGAGGCGCGGCCAATGGTTGTTGATGTCGGCAGACTCAATTGG
>JBFGHG010000432.1:0-4047 GCA_041578395.1 Acidobacteriota bacterium | reverse complement strand
CGCTGCTGTGCGGCGCCTGCGTCTGCACCTGGGCCGTGCTGGTGCGGGAAAACGGCATCGGGTTCTTCAGCCTGGCGGCCTTTCCCGGCTGGCTCGAGGTGGGGGCCACGGTGGTGCTGCTGGACTGGGTGGCCTGGGCCTGGCACCGCGCCAACCACCGTTTCCGCCTGCTGTGGCGGTTTCACGCCGTCCACCATTCCGACGCCCACTTCGACGCCTCCACGGCCTTCCGCTTCCATCCGGGAGAACTGCTGATCTCGCTGGGCATCCGGCTGGCGGTCGTGACCCTGACCGGGCTGCCCATCGCGGGCCTGGTCGCCTTCGAGGTGATCTACGCCTTCTTCAACCTCTTCGTGCACAGCGACATCCGGCTGCCGGCGGGACTGGAGCGGCTGCTGGGGCTGGTCTTCGTCACCCCCTCGCTGCACCGGATGCATCACTCGGTACGCAAGAGCGAACTGGACTCCAACTACGGGACCATCTTCTCCGGGTGGGACCGGCTCTGGCGCACTTACACCTACGCCCACGCGGGGACGCCCGTGCGGGTCGGCCTCCCCACGATCCGGGAGCCGGTGGGCCTGACCCGGGCGCTGAAGCTCCCGCTCGAGAAATCGTGAATTGTGAAGCGGGGCTTTCGCGTGCTATTCTCATCGCGCGGGGCGGGATGGAGCGCCGGGCTCAGGAGGTATCATGCGTACCAGCTCCCCATGCCTTTCGTCCTTTCGATTCACACTCTTCCTCTTTCTGGGTTTGACGGCGGCGGGAACGGCCATCGAGGCGGGAGAACCCCAGCTTCCCAACCCGATTGTCCGCGAAAGCGTCTTCGCCGGCCTCGTCTTCGGCCGCTCCGGTCCGGTCCGCTTCGAGGCGGACCTCGTCATGTCCAATCCCAACGACAGCGAGGCCTTCGTCCGCTTCGAACTGCTGGGCAACGACGGCCGGCCGGCCCCGCTCCAGTTCGATAGCGGGGACCCGTTCTTCACGCGGGGACGCTTCACGGTCCCGCCCCGCTCGGTGCAGGTCGTGACCTACAACCAGCGCGACCGGCTCGAGACGCCGGCGCTCTATCAGGGTTGGGGGAGGATGCGCGCCAACCTGCCGGTCGACGTGATGGTCCGGCTGCGCACCGTGGACGCCCGCACCGATCGACCGGTCTCGACGGTGGAGCTGCTCGGAAACCCGCGGCCGCTGGCCGAGGCCCGGCTGCCCGTGATCCTGACGCTCGGCGAGTTCGACAGCGGCATCGCCGTGGCCGCGCCTGCCGCGGAGCAGGAGACGCCGATTCGCGTGCAGCTGCTGGATCTGGCGGGCTTCATCGACGATCCCAACACCGCCGCGGTGATCGCGGAGCGGCTGGTGACGGCGCCGCCCAACGGCCAGACGATCTTCTCCGTGAAGTCGCTCTTCGAGGGTGAGCGTGGGGATTTCGTACGGGTGCTCTCGGAGCAGGGTGTGGCGGCCACCGTCATCGCCTACCGGTTCGCCGGCTTTTCGCAGCAGCTGGAGCTGCGGCTGCCCCGCCCCTTCGATTTCGCCGGCCAGGAACTGTACCTGTACCGGGAAGAGGGAGAGTGGGACTTCGAGGCGGGCTTCGGCAGCGCGCAGACCGTCGGCGAGGCTCGCATCACGCCCACCGAATTCGGCGTCTACCTCGAGTCTCCCGGGGCCGAGCTCCGTTTCTTCCCCTTCGCCGGGCCCGAGATCTTCATCGACACGGGACACGAGATCGCAATCGTGGGGGACGCCCGCAACAAGATCGTGGTCTTCGGAGACGGCTTCACCCTCGAGGAACCGCTGCCCGGGCACGAGCTGGCCGTAGCCACCCTCCCGGACGGCCGCATCGAGATCGAGGCCCGCTTCGGCGCCGGCTTGGTCTTCAGTTCGCCGGCCCACAAGTTCATCCTGATCGATCCGGAGACCCGCCAGATCGTGGCGCAGTTCGCGGGGGAGCGGTTTCAGCAGCCGCCCTGGAGAGAGTGAGGCTCAGAGCCGGCCGTTTGCACGGAAGGGGCCGGGATTGCTACGCTCGACCCGGTGGAAGCCCGAGCAACGAAGAGCCGCGCGCGGCACACGGCAAGGGAGGGACGGCTGGCGACCTTCTTCCTGCTGGGTGTCGCCGCGCTGGCCGTGCTGGTGCTCACGTTCGTCCCCCGCATCCCGCAAGACCCCGCCTATCACCGCTTCGCCGACCAGCGGACGATCGGCGGGATTCCGCACTTCTGGAACGTGGCCTCCAACCTCCCCTTCCTGCTGGTGGGGCTGTTCGGCTGCCGGGCGGCGCTGCGGCGGGACCTGCGCGGGGGCCTGCGCCAGCTGCGCGCGGCCTACCTCGTCTTCTTCGCTGGAGTCACGCTGGTGGCGCTGGGGTCGGGCTACTATCACTGGTCCCCCTCCAACTCGACGCTGGTCTGGGACCGGCTGCCGATGACGCTGGGGTTCATGGGGTTCTTCGCGGCGCTGGTGGGAGAGAACGTCTCCACGAAGGCTGCGAGTCGGCTGCTCTGGCCGCTGGTGGGCGCCGGGGCGCTCTCGGTCGTCTACTGGCACTTCACCGAGGTGGGCGGCGCGGGCGATCTGCGCCCCTACGCCCTGGTGCAGTTCCTGCCGATCCTGCTCACGCCCGTGATTCTGCTGTTGTTCCGCTCCCCCTGGCGCAGCAACGCCTGGGTCTGGGGGATGCTGGGCGCCTACCTGCTCTCCAAGGGCGCCGAAGTCGCGGACTTTCAGCTGTACCGTCTGCTGGGAGGGATCAGCGGCCACAGCATCAAGCACCTGCTGGCGGCCGGCGGAGCGTTGCTGCTGGCCCTGGCGCTGCGCTACCGGGCGCGGTCGGTCGGGTGAGGCTCGAAAGCAGAGCGGACCGGGCCAGGTAGCCACCCACGTTCAGAGGCTCGACGCGGTCGGTGGACGAGGGTGTGGTGAAACGAGACGTCCGGCCCGACCTCCTCGTAGACGGGGGTCGGACCAGGGCTGCCGGCGCCCGGGCGAGCGACTATTCGTCAGCCACTTGCCTCGGGCCATACACCTTCCCGAATCACCGGTCCGGAGAACGGCCGAAGGGCACCACGAGCGCGGCCGGCGAAACCATGTCCACCCAGTTGCGCATGGCACCCAGGCTGCAGCCGAACTTCACGTGGCCCTGCCCCAGGCCCAGTTCCACGATGATCTGCTCGCACGAACAGCCCGCGGTGTCCTCGATGGTGAAGAAGTACTCGGGTCCCTGCCCGGGGGGCGCAACCGTGTCGAAGATCCCGTCCTCGTCCACCAGCGCGAAACGCAGCACCCCCAGTTCGACGGTGGGTACGCCCTCGGGAATCGTCGTCCCGGAACAGACGTCCTCGCCGTCGGGCACGCCGTCACCGTCCTCGTCCGCCGTTGCCAGAACCGTCAGATCGTCGGTGGCCGGTCCCGCGACGGGGTTGCCGAACTGCCGCAGATTGCTGGTCTCGTTCGGGTACGTCCCCGGGGCGGCCGACGCGGGCACCTGCAGCGTCACGCCGAAAGTGCAGGAGCCTCCCGGCAGGAGACTGCCTCCCGACATGGTGAGCAGGGAGGTCCCCTCGAGCAGGGAGCCGGCCCCGCACACATTGGCTACGGGAAGACCCGTGGCAGTGAGGCCGCTCAGGACGGCGTCCAGGTTGTCCTGAAATTCCAGTTCACTGACCCCGTTGGATGCGTCCAGGTTCTGGATGGTGAAGGTGAGGCCGACCGTGCCGCCGGCCATGGCGTCCCCGTCGAACGCCTTGGAGAACACGATGAAGTCGATCCGCAGCTCGTCGCGGGCAGGCGACCCGGTGACGGGCGAGCCGTCCAGCAGTCCGGTGACGTCGCTGGTGGTGTTGGCCGCCACGGTACCCAGCGCCACACCGGCAGGGACCATGAGGGTGACGTCGAACGTGCAGGACGCGCCCGGCGCCAGGCTGCCGCCCGTGAACGTGAGCAGGCTGGTGCCGGCGATCTGGGAACCGGCGCCGCAGACGTTGCTCTGCGGGGTGCTGATGGCCGCCAGACCGCTCAAAGCGGCGTCCAGGTCGTCGGTGAACGCGG
>JBFGHG010000431.1:0-4048 GCA_041578395.1 Acidobacteriota bacterium | reverse complement strand
CATCAGCAGGTCGCCGGCCTCCTCGACCACGTGCTCGTCGGCGCCGGCCTCGACCGCCTCGACCAGCTCGTGGGCCTCCTCCAGGAGGTGCGGAGCGACGCTGCGCAGGGTCTGCTCCCGGTCCCAGGGGCAGCCGTCGGGCCCGCGCAGGCGCTCGACCAGCTGAACCAGCTTCCGGAAGGGGTCCTCCCGCCGCTCGGTCATCGGCTCAACACTCCACCAGGTCGAACTGCTCGATGTGCATCAGCGGGTCGGCCTTGGTCGAGACCACCTTGCCGGTCATGGCCCGGATCTCCTCGACGACCTGCTTTTCGTCTCCGCGCAGCACCCGCGCCACGTCCGGATGGCAGCGGATCAGCAGTTCCGACTCGTCGCTCAGATCGCGCCGCACCCGCCGCGCCTCCTGGTGAATCGAGTAGGCGATGGTCCGCACCGACTTGGTCATCCCCGTGCCCGAACAGTAGATGCAGGGTTGGCACAGGGACTTCTCCAGCGACTGCTTGACGCGCTTGCGGGTGATGGCCACCAGGCCGAACTCGTTGAAGCGCAGGATCTTGGAGGGGGCCTTGTCCTTGGCCAGCTCGGCCTGCAGCGCCTCCATCACCTTCTGCCGGTTGCGCGGCTCGTCCATGTCGATGAAGTCGATGACGATGATCCCGCCCAGGTCCCGCAGCCGGATCTGCCGCACCACTTCCCGGACGGCACCCAGGTTGGTGCGGGTGATGGTCTCTTCCAGCGAATCGGTCCGGCCCACGAACTTCCCGGTGTTCACGTCGATGGCCACCAGCGCTTCCGTCTGGTTGATCACGATGTGCCCGCCGTTTTCGAGCCACACCTTGTGCTTGAGGGCCTGCTCGATCTCCTTGTTGATGCCGTACTCGTCGAAGATCGCCCGGCGCCCGGTGTACAGGCGCACCCTCTTGACCAGGTCGGGGTTGAAACTGGCCACGAACTCCACGATCCGCGCGTAGGCCTGCTCGTCGTCGACCCGGATGGCGCGGAAGTCCGCCGAGACGTAGTCGCGGATCACGCGGTGCATCAGTCCCGGTTCGGAGTGCACCAGCGCGGGGGCCCGGGCCTTCTCCACGTTGGCCCGGATGCCCTCCCAGAGCCGGGTCAGGTAGGTCATGTCCCGTTCGAACTCCTCCTCCTGGCGCCCCTCGCCCACGGTGCGGACGATGAAGCCGCGTTTGAACTCTCCCCGCAGCCGCTGGACGATCTCGCGCAGCCGGGCGCGCTCGTTGTCCGAGCCGATCTTGCGCGAGACCCCCACGTGATCGACCGTGGGCATGAAGACCACGTAGCGGCCCGGCAGCGCCAGGTGAGAGGTGATCCGCGCCCCCTTGCGGCCGATCGGTTCCTTGGCCACCTGCACCAGCACTTCCTGTCCCTGGCGCAGCAGATCGCCGATCAAGGCCTGGTGGTTGATGTTGCGGTTGCGGCGCCCGCGGGGATGGGCGCGCGTGGCGAAGCGTGCGACGTCCGAGTCGGGGCCGACGCCGACGTCCTGGTCGGCCGGGGGCTCGTCGGACTGGTTGGCGCCGGTGTCCAGCCGCTGGGGCAGGATCCGCCGCCGTCTTCGCCGCCGGCGTCTTTTCCGCCGCGGCGTGGGGGTCTCCCCGTCGGACTCCAGGGTGCGGGGAAGGATGGGGCCGGTCCCGGCCGGCGGCGCCGCCGCGGCCAGCTTCACCGGAGGGGGCGGGGGTTCCTCGCGGCTGCGGCGGGGACTCGCCTCGGGCGAAGCGGAGGCGGCGGCGGACTCGCGCAGCCGGGGCCGCTTCGGGCCGTCCCGGCGCGTCCCCTTCCTCCGCCGGCCGCGGCGAGTCGTCTTCTCGGGCGGACCGGCGGACTCCCCGCCCGGGAACAGCTCGTCGTACTCCTCGAAGTTCTCGAGGAAGTCGGCGACGTAGAGGAAGGCGTGGCGGTCCAGGCCGATGTCGACGAAGGCCGCCTGCATCCCCGGAAGGACGCGGGTGACCCGCCCCTTGTAGATGTTGCCTAGAATCCCCCGGTTCTTGCTGCGTTCTACGAAAATCTCGGTGACTCGGTCGTCTTCGACGATGGCCAGCTTGGTCTCCAGGCTGGTCGCGGCAATGATGAGCTCCTTGGCCATGGGCATCTCCCTCCGAACGGGGAGTCGGCATGAATCCGGGCGGTCTCTCTCGCGTGGAGGCATGAGGCGTCCAGGCCGGGCGGGGTGCAGCGGTGCGCTCGGGGCGCAACTCGCCGCAGCGCGGCCGCCGGGGAGCTGGATCGCCGGCCTGCTCCGAGAGGAAGTCGGGTTGGTGACCGACCCATTCTTGCGGGTATCTCCGTTCTTGTTCGGGAAGCTTCCAACAGCGGGTCAGCAGGGCGTTGGTTTCGCCCGGCGCTCAGGCGCGTACTATCCCTCCCGGCGGGTACGCGGCCCCTTCGGGCCGCCGCTTCCGGCAGGCGGGTCAAAATTCTTGGGTGGTTGCTCGTGTGCAGCACGCCATGGGATCTGCGAACCCCCGGCTTCGAGGTCTTTCGATTGGCTGCACGGCACGCCCGAGGCGGCATCGGCCAGTCGCGGCCGGTTTCGCCCTGCTTCCTGATTCCGGTTGGGCAGCTTCTCCCTTTCTATCTCAAAGCGTCATAAAATCTGATGACTGCTGGTAAATTCCAAACCCTTGCAGGGGCATTATAGCCGCTGTGCGCGCCGGCGAGCAACCGCAAGCTGCAGTGGCACGGGCATTCCTGCCCGTGATTCCGGGATCATGGCCTGGACGACGGCCGGGCCCGCGAACCCAGGTCGACCAGGGTGTCGCTGTAGACGAACCGCCGGCTGTGCACGTTGAGCACCAGCCCCATCGCCAGGTAGAACGTCAGGATCGACGAGCCGCCGTAGCTGACCAGAGGCAGCGGGATGCCGATGGCGGGCATCACCCCCAGAGTCATCCCTACGTTGACGGCCACGTGGAAACAGAAGAGGCTGGCGATCCCCGTGATGATCAGAATGCCGGCGCGGTCCCGGGCGTTTTCCCCCACGCTGATCAGACGCATCATGGCGAACAGGTAGAGGGTCAGCAGCAGCGTTCCTCCCAGCAACCCCCATTCCTCGGCCAGCAGGGAGAAGATGAAGTCGCTGTGGATCTCCGGGACGAAGCCGAGCTTCCCCTGCAGTCCCTCCCCGAACCCCTTGCCGGTGATCCCCCCCGAGCCGATGGCGATCAGCGACTGGTTGGTCTGATATCCCACCCCCTGCGGGTCCAGCTCGGGGTCGAAAGTCACCAGGATGCGCTGCTTCTGGTAGTCCTCGAGGGTGAACCAGGCGAAGGGCGCCACCAGCAGCGTGAGGATCAGCACGCCCACCAGGAAACGCGGCTTCAGTCCTGCCACCAGCATGCTGCCCAGCATGATGGGGAGGTAGGTCAGGGCGGTCCCCAGGTCGCCCTGCATGATCACCAGGACCATGGGGCCGAGCGTGATGCCGGTCAGCGCGACCAGGTGGCGGCGCTGCAGGTAGTTGGTGCCCAGTTCCGACAGGTAGCGCGCCAGCGCCAGCACCACCCCGATCTTGGCGAACTCGGAGGGCTGAAAGCCCACGCTCCCGAAGCGGATCCAGCTCCGGCTCCCGTTGATCTCGCTTCCGAACAGCAGTACCGCCACCAGCACGACCAGGCAGAGGCCGTACAGCACGAAGGCCCGGTCGATCAGGAAGTGGTAGTCGAGCGAGAGGGCCAGCAGGCAGACCGCGACGCCCAGTCCCAGCCACAGCAGCTGGCGCAGGAAGAGGCTGCTGCCGGCGTACTCGGCGGTGGCGCTGTACACCCCGACCAGGCCGATCGACGAGAGCAACAGGAGCGCGCCGAACAGGGGGAAGTCGAACTGGGTCAGGATTCGGGAAGACATTACGAATTTCAGATTTCAGATTTCAGATTTCAGATTTTAGATTTCAGATTTTAGATTTCAGATTTCAGATTTTAGATTCTAGATTTTAGATTTTAGATTTTAGATTTTAGATTTCAGATTTTAGATTTTAGATTTTAGATTTTAGATTTTAGATTTTAGATTTTAGATTTTCGAT
>JBFGHG010000430.1:0-4054 GCA_041578395.1 Acidobacteriota bacterium | reverse complement strand
GCCTTGCCGGCCGTGGTCGCGGCTGCGGGAGGCCTTGATCGAGCTGCGCGACAACCAGGACCCGGAGCAGGGGTGGGAGCAGTTCCTGACCACCAACAACTTCGCCACGCCGACGTGGCCCTTCCCGACTCCGGGGGAGTGCCGGGAGCCACCGCGGCCTGCCAGTTCTGGGCCTTCTATCACGAGAGCGACCTGCCGGACGAGAAACGCCACTGGTTGGCGGCCATTGAACTCACGGGTGCGAGTACGGCGACGATCCCACCTGCGCGCACCCCTGGAACCAATGAGCTGCGGACCGCCGCCAGGCGTCACGTCTTGACGCTCAGATACAGATAGAGGCTGGCCGACCCGAACAGCAGGTTGGGGGCCCAGGCCGAGAGCAGGGGGGAGAGCAGGCCGCTTCCCCCCAGCACACCGAACACGCCGAACGCGCCCCAGTAGGCGATTCCCAGCAGGGTGCCGGCCGCCACCCCGTACAGCGCCCCTTTGCGGCCGATCGAAAAGGCGAAGGGAATCCCCAGAAACACCATCAGCAGACTCACCAGCGGGAAGGCGAACTTCCGGTACAGCTCCGTCCGCAGGTGGTCCACTTCGAAGCCCGCCTGCTGCAGCTCGCCGACGTAGCCGGCCAGCTCCACCGAGGTCATCTTGCTCGACTCCTTCACCTCCTGGACGAAGTAGTCGGGCGTCTCGGCCAGTTGCAGCATCTGGGTCTCGAACGTGGAGACGCTCTGCTGCCGCAGCGTGAAATCGCGCCGCCATCCCCGCGTCAGGTTCCAGCGGCCGGCGAAGGGATCCCAGGTGGCCCGCTGGGCGTAGGTGTGGCTGAGCAGGCGGCTGGCCCCGATGTCGATCTCGAGGATGGATAGCTCGGCGAACACCCGCCGGTCGGGGTCGTAGTAGTTGTAGTTGTAGAGGCGGTCCTGGCGGCCGAAGATCCAGTTCCGCCCCGGGTAGTAGTGGGTCTGGGCGGGGTGCCCCTTGATCCGGTCGCGCAGGCTGTCCTGCCGCTGGTTGGCGTAGGGCAGGATCTGATCCTGCGTCAGGAAGACGGCCAGGCTGATCAGCGCTCCCATCGCCAGCACCGGCAGGGAAAGCCGGTAGAGGCTCACCCCCGAGGCCCTGAAGGCGACCACCTGCGAGGTCTTCTCCAGGATCCCGAAGGTGATCATGGTGGCGATCAGGATCGAGATCGGAATCAGCAGCATCAACACCTGAGGGGCCAGGTAGACGAAGTACTCCAGCACTATCGGCCAGGCGATGCCGTTCTCGTACACGTCGTCCACCAGTTCGAAGAAGGTGAACAGGTAAAAGAGCGCGACGCAGACGGCCAGGGTCAGCAGCAGGGTGTAGCCGAAGAGGCGCAACAGGTAGAGGTCGATCACCTGCGCGACCCGCAGCCGGACGCTGGACAGTCCCCACAACCACTTGCGCAGCCTCCAGGCCAGGCGCCCGGTGTGACGCGAGACCCACTGCCGCGCCCCGTGCAGGAGCCTGCCCGCCGCCGCCATCGGCCGGTAGCCGCCCACCGCCGAAACCAGCGTCTGGCCCCGGCGGGCTTCTCGCAGGCTCACGAGCGCCACGCTCCCCAGCAGGAGGTTCCCGCCCCAGACGCCGACCAGGGGATGCAGCGCCCCCTCGGCGGACAGTTCCGACCCGGTGGCGAACAGGATGTAGTAGAGGAACGCGACGGCCATGCTCACGATCGACCCGTAGCCGCGGCCCCCCCGGTGGCTGGAAATCCCCAGCGTCACCCCCAGCACCGCGAAGACCAGCGCCGACAGCGGCAGCGCCAGGCGCCGCTGAATCTCCACCCGGCTGCGCCGTGCCCGGGCCGGATCCGCCCCCCGAACCTCCTCCCACAGTTCGCCGACCCGCTTGTCGGAGTACCGCTTCGGTTGCTGCGACACCGGTTCGACCTCGGGCAGGTCGACCAGCACGTCCAGCTCGCCGAAACTGCTCAGGCTGTAGCGGCGGGGGTTCGACTGCTGGAACTCGTAGGACATCCCTTCGGTCAACACCAGCTGGACCCGGTCGGACTCCTCGCCCAGCAGCGGCAGCCCCCGGCGGGCCAGCACGATCCTCTTCTGGTCTTCGCTCTGGTCGGCCAGAAAGACGCCGTCCCAGGCCTGGGTGCGGATGTCGATGTCTTCGACGTAGAGGATCTTGCCGGGCAGGTCTTCGTTGAAGACCCGGGGCCGCACCTGCGACTGCACGGGGCGCAGGCCGATCTCCTGGCGCAGCTGACGCAGTTTCCAGTTCCCTTCCGGCAGCAGCACCAGGGTGAGCAGAAAGGTCCCTGCCATGACGAGCAGCGCGACTTTCAGGACCGGGCGGAGAATTTGGTAGACGCCGATCCCGCCGGCGCGCATGGCCACGATTTCGCTCTCCGTCGAAAGGCGGCTGAACCCCACCAGGGTCCCCACCAGGAACGAGATGGGGAACGTGAAGATGAGGATCGCCGGAAGCAGCGAAACCACCACCTGGAAGACGGTGAAGGGGTCGGCGTCCTTGCGGATCAGCAATTCCACCAGGCGCCCGAACTCGCGGGTGAAGACAACGAAGGTCAGGACGCCGAGCGCGATTCCCCAGGGGGGAAGCACTTCCTGGTAGATGACGCGGTGGATCTTCTTCATGAGATCCAGGGGATTGTAACCCGACCAGCGCGAGACCCGGGCATCCCTGCCCGTGATACGGGGGGAATCACGGCCTGCAAGGCCGTGCCACTCCCTCAGGGCGCCGACGGCTGAGCTACCGCGGCGCCCGGCAGGGCG
The DNA here is from genome assembly GCA_041578395.1 of Acidobacteriota bacterium. Taxonomy (GTDB): domain Bacteria; phylum Acidobacteriota; class UBA6911; order RPQK01; family JANQFM01; genus JBFGHG01. Next base: position 1,280 of record JBFGHG010000430.1, on the reverse strand, counting down.
AACACGAAAGTCGCGCCCTGACCCGGTTCGGACTCCACCCAGAGGGTGCCACGGTGCTTCTCGACGATGCGGCGGCAGATGGACAGGCCCAGGCTGGTCCCCTCCTCGCCCGGTTCCGGGGTTGACCGGAAGATCCGCTCCCGCTGGTCCGGTTCGATCCCGGCGCCGTTGTCGCGGACGAAGAACCGGATTTCGGAGTCGTGCTGGGACGCGGATATCCGAACCACGGGGGTCTCCGGCCCGCGGTAAAACTTGATGGCGTTGCCGATCAGCTCCCGGAACACCACCCGCAGCTGCCGTCCGTCGGCGCGGACCGTGGGAAGCGAGTTCCAGTCCACCAGCGCCTTCTTCTCGTCGATGAGGGGCTTGATCTCGAGCACCGCCTCCTCCACCAGCCAGTTGGTGTCGCATTCCTCCAGCTGGACCTCATGCTCGCTCGCCACCAAATGCCCCAGTTCGTCGACCATCCCCTGCAGCTGCTGGGCCTCGTGATGTGCCTTGTGCAGGTAGTCCTGACCATCCGCGTCCAGCGTCGCGGCATGGTCTTCCACCAGCAGCCGCGTGTACTCGCGGACCCGCCGGGCGGGATCCCGCAGCCCATGGGAGGCCAGCGAAGCGAACTCGGTCAGCCGGCGCTCGGCGCGCTCCGCCCGCTGCAGGTGCCGAGCCACGTCCTCCCGGGCGCGGGCCAGCTCCTGGGCCAGCTGGGAGGCGCGCTGGCGGGAGCGTCTGAGGTCCGTGACGTCGGTCATCGACCCCACGACGGTGGCCGCTTCATTCGCCCCCCTGGAGCGGTCCAGGGCCACCCAGAACCAGCGGTGATTGCCACCGCCCGTCCGCAGCCGCGCCTCGTAGGCCTGCGGGGCGTCCCCCGATCCGGCGCTGTCCTCCTCCGAGAGTTTCGCCCCGGGGACCCGCCAGTCGTACCCCAGCTCGCGCAGCTGCTGTACCGATTCCGCCTCCAGCATCTCGACGAGCGCCGGCGAGGCGTCCAGCAGCCGGCCGGTCCGGTCCGCCCGGAACAAGCCCAGCATCGCCCGGTCCATCAGCCGCCTCACGCCGGCCAGCGACAGGTCTTCGGTGCGCTGGCTGAGGCGCGAGCGGGCCAGGTGACGCTTGACGACTTTGGGGAGCAGCAGAAAACCGTTGGAGTTCTTGTGCAGCAGGTCCTCCGGGCCGGCTTCGAAGATCCGCTGCTCCAGAGACGCCTCCAGGGGGCCGCAGAAAAAGACCACCGGCAGGCGCGGACTCGCCTTGCGCAGCCGCTGCATCAGCGCCAG
>JBFGHG010000429.1:0-4067 GCA_041578395.1 Acidobacteriota bacterium | reverse complement strand
GTTTTGCGAACTAGCCTGGGAGGGAAAAGACACTCCCGCCTCCGGCCGTCTTTCCCGTCTCCAGGAAAGACATCTCCCATTCTAGCTCCCCGCTCGGAAAAATAGAATCCCAAATCGTACTATTGACCCATTCCGCTCCAGCGGGTAACTTCCCCAGCCTGATCCGATGTCCGAACTGGAGAACCTGCAACGCAAGATCAGGGGCGCCGAATCGGCCCTGATCGCCATCTCCATCCTGGCGATCGCCAGCGGGGACTACCTGTTCGGTCCCGACGTCTCACTGGGCTACCTCTACCTGATTCCGGTCAGCTACAGCGCCCTGACTCACCGCTGGCCCGTCACCCTGGCGCTGATCGCCCTGTGCGTCGTGCTGCGCCAGTGGCTCGGGCCGCTGGAGCGGGCGCCCCTCGAATTGATCGTGCGCGACTGGGTCCTGACCGCCATCTTCGTGGGGGTGGTGAGCACGCTGTACCGGCTGGGCCGTTCGCGGCGCCAGTTCTTCGAGACCGCCCGGCGGCAGCGGGACGAACTGCTGCGCGAGGTGCGCCTGGCCGCCAAGGTGCAGGGACAGCTGCTCCAGCAGCGGCGCCCTCCCACCGCCGGCTGGGACATCGCTGCCCGGGCGCTCCCGCTGAAGACCGTCGGCGGAGACTACTACGACTTCCTGGAACTCCCGGACGGCAGCGTGGGAATCGTGATCGCGGACGTCGCCGGGAAGGGCCTTCCCGCCGCCATGCTCATGCCGGCCGTCCAGATCGCGCTGCGGGCGCTGGCCCTGCGCTTCCACCAGGCGGACGAAATCCTCGGCCAGCTCAACGTGACCCTCTGGGAGGCCCTGGAGCAGGCCAGCTACGCCACGCTCCTCTTTTGCGCCGTCGATTTTCGCTCCGGGCGGCTCCGCTATTCCAACGCCGGGCACCAACCGGGTCTGCTGCTGCGAGCCTCGGGCTCCATCGAAGAGTTGCACGAAGGGGGCACGCCCGTAGGGCTTCTCGAGAACGCCCGCTACCAGGTGGGAGAATCCCGGATGGAGGCCGGCGACGCCCTGATCCTCTACACCGACGGACTGGCCGAGTCGGGCAGCCCCGACGGGGAGGACTTCTACGAGAACCGGCTGGAAACGGTCGTCTCCGGCTGCGCGGGTCTGGACGCCGGGGCGATTCTGCAACGGCTCTTCGGGGCGGCGGAGGCGTTCCGGGACGGAGCGGAAGCCGACGACGACGTGACCATCATCGTGATCCGGGCACCGGCCTGACTCTCCGGATTCCTTTCGGCAATCACGGGCAGGATGCCCGTGCCATGTCCGATCACGAGCGGGTCGGCTCCCGCTTTCGCACACGCACGGGCGGCGACGGCCGCGTCGGGACCAGCGCGTGGCGGAAACGGTCTTCGAATCGCTTCGGGTCGACGTCGAACTGGGTGCGCAGATACTCGATCAGCTCCTGCACGTCGCGCTGCATCTGCTCCATCTTGGCCCGCATGTTCAGCACCACCTCCACGCCCGCCAGGTTGACGCCCAACTCGCGCGTCAGGTTCAGGATCACCTCCAGCCGGATCAGGTCGTCGTCCGAGTAGACCCGGGTGTTCCCCTCGCTGCGGGACGGCTGCAGCAGTCCGTGACGTTCGTAGGAGCGGAGGGTCTGCGGATGCACGTCGTAGATGGCCGCCACCGCGCTGATCGTGTACCCGATGGATTTGTTCCCCATGGCTTTCCCGCCCCGGCGTCGCCTCCCTGCGGCGCCTCTCAACGTAAACCCAGCTCCTGCCGGGGATTCTGCGGTTCCAGCTGCCCCAGTTCCTCGAGCAGCTCCCGGGAACGCTCGCTCTCGAACGTGGGCAGCACCACCTGCACCTCGATGATCTCGTCCCCCTTGCGGCCGCCCTTCAGCGAGGGAGCGCCGCGGCCCCGCAGGCGGAACTTCTGGCCGCTCTGCGTGCCCGCCGGGATGGTCAGCCAGGCCTTGCCGTCGATGGTCGGAACCTCCACCTTGGCGCCCAGGGCCGCCTCGGTCAGCGTCACCGGGATGCGGCAGCGGATGTCGTTGCCCTCGCGCGAGAAGACCGGATGGGGCTGCACTTTGACCACCAGGAACAGATCGCCCGGCGGACCGCCGTTGCTGCCGGCGTTGCCTTTGCGCGGCACCCGCACCCGCGAACCCGTGTTGACTCCGGCCGGGATGCGGACGCTCACCTTCTCCACCTTCTGGGTCGAGCCGGTGCCCCCGCAGGCGGGACAGTCGCCCACGCGGCGCGTTCCCGACCCTCCACAGGCCGGACAGGTGCTGGAGAAGCGCATCGCCCCGTGGCGCTGATCGAGCTGTCCCCTGCCCTCGCAGGTGGAGCAGCGCACCGTGCTGGTCCGGCTCCGGGAACCCGTGCCCCCGCAGGTGTCGCAGGGGGCATGACGGCTGAAGCTGATGCGGTTCTGCGTGCCGCGGATCGCGTCCAGAAACGGAATCGAGACGTGATACTCGAGGTCGGCCCCGGCCCGGGGTTGCGGCGGCTCCGCGGCGGCACCGCGCCGCCCCCCGCCGAACAGGTCGGAGAAGATGTCGCCGAAACTGCTGAAGCCGCGGCCGCCGCCTCCCGTCTCGAAGCCCTGAAACCCCTGGAAATCGCCGAAACCCTCGAACCCCTTGGCGCCGGCCGCGCGCGGATCGCCGAAGCGGTCGTAGGCCTTCCGCTTCTCTTCGTCGCTGAGCACCGAGTAGGCTTCCTGGATCTTCTTGAAGCGCTCCTCGGCCCCGCTGTCTCCCGGATTGATGTCCGGATGGAACTTGCGGGCCAGCCGTCGGTAGGCCTTCTTGATGTCCGCCTGGGACGCCTTCTTGGCGACCCCCAGGACGTCGTAGTAGTTGTTCGACTGAGCCATGTTGCGGCCAGTGCCTCTCGAGTCGGGGCAGCCCCCCGCACTCCGGGGGACTGCACCCGGTTCGTTGCGACGTTACTTGGACTCGTCGACGTCGACGAACTCGGCGTCGATGACCTCCTCGTCGTCCTTCTTCTCGGCCTCCTCTTCAGGAGCCGGCTGCGGCCCCTCGGGCCCGGGACCGCCGGCACCCTGCGCGGCCTGCGCCTGAGACGCCTGGTACATCGCTTCGGCCAGCTTGTGGGACGACTGGGTCAGCCGCTCCACGGCGCTGTTGATGCGGTCGGCGCCCCCTTCCTCGATGGCCTTCTTGGTGTCGGCAATGGCGTCCTCGATGGCCTTGGCGTCCTCCTCGGGGATCTTGTCCCGGTTCTCGCCCAGCATCTTCTCGGTCTGGTAGACCAGCGTGTCCGCCTTGTTGCGCGCCTCGATCTCGGCCTTGCGCTGCTTGTCCTCGTCGGCGTGCGACTCGGCTTCCGTGACCATCGACTCGATCTCGCTGTCGCTCAAGCCGCTGGAGCCGGTGATGGTGATCTGCTGCTCCTTGCCGGTCCCCTGGTCCTTGGCGCTCACGTTGAGGATGCCGTTGGCGTCGATGTCGAAGGTCACCTCGATCTGCGGAATGCCGCGCGGCGCCGGCGGAATCCCCATCAGGTGAAACTTGCCCAGCGACTTGTTGTTGGCCGCCATGGGGCGCTCGCCCTGCACCACGTGGATCTCCACCGAGGTCTGGTTGTCGGCCGCCGTGGAGAAGGTCTCGCTCTTGCGGACCGGAATGGTGGTGTTGCGCTGAATCAGCACCGTGCTCACCCCGCCCAGGGTCTCGATCCCCAGCGAGAGCGGCGTCACGTCCAGCAGCAGCACGTCCTTGACGTCGCCGCCCAGCACGCCCGCCTGCACGGCCGCGCCCACCGCCACCACTTCGTCCGGGTTGACGCCCTTGTGGGGGTCCTTGCCGAAGAACTCGCGCACCAGCTCCTGCACTTTGGGGATGCGGGTGGAACCGCCCACCAGCACCACCTCGTCGATGGCGTCCGGCCTCAGGCCGGCGTCGTCCAACGCCTTGCGGCAGGGCTCCAGCGTCCGGCGCAGGATGCCGTCCACCAGCTGCTCGAACTTGGAGCGGCTCAGCGACATGTTCAGGTGCTTGGGCCCGCTGGCGTCGGCCGTGATGAAGGGGAGGTTGATGTCGGTGGTC
>JBFGHG010000428.1:0-4073 GCA_041578395.1 Acidobacteriota bacterium | reverse complement strand
GCCGGCAGCGGGGCTTTCTCGAGGAGGCCTACGACTCGGGCAGCCGCTTCCTCCGCTACCTGATGGCGAGGCGGGACACGGACGGAGACGGTCTTCTCGAGTGGGGGGGAGACTCGGCCCGTGAAAGCGGCCGTCCGGAGAGCGTGATCTGGGAGCTGGGGGGCGGCAGGAGGCCCGAGGCCGGCTTCGTGGAGGCCCTCGACCTGAACTGTCTGGTGGCCGCCGAGGCGGGGGCGCTGGCCCGCATGGCGGCCGAGCTGGGGCACGACTCCGAGGCGTCGGAGTGGAGCCGCTTGCGGGAGCGTCTCGCGGCCCGGATCAACGAGTCGATGTGGGACGAGGCCAGCGGCTTCTACTACCACGTCGACCGGGAGACCAACCGTTTCGTGACGGCGGCGGGGACCGACCTGCGGCGCCGGGAGGTGATCGGGTTTCTGCCGCTGTGGGCGGGCATCGTCCCCGACGAGCGCCGGGGCCTGCTCGTGCGGCAGCTCGAGGACCCTTCCCGCTTTCTGGCCCCCGAGGGCGTTCCCACGCTGGCCCGGGACGATCCGGCCTACGATCCGCGGCTTCCCTGGCGGGGCGCGGTCTCGGTCTCCTGGAGCTATCTGGTGTTTCGGGGACTGCTGGACGGCGGCCGGCAAAGCGAGGCGGCGGAGTTGGCCGGGCGGGTCTCGGGGGCGGCCGCCCGGCAGCTGGCCGAGCACCATCTGCTGACCGAGTGGTTCGGCCCGTCGGCGGAGGCCCCCCACGTGGCGGCCGCTGTACTGGCCGCGATGTTGCTGGAGGCGGAGGAGGGACCGTGACAGGGCGTGACTTCGCGGGGAGAGCCGGCCTCTGGATGTTGCTGCCGCTGCTGGTCCCGGCCGCTTGCGCTCCGGCCGGACAGCCGGAAGTGGAGCTGAGACTCGGATTCGTGACCAACACCGCTTCGGAGTTCTGGCTGCCGGCCCGCCGCGGCTGCCGGGACGCCGAGGTGGATTTCCCGGGGGTCGAGGTCTTGTTCCGCATGCCCGCCCACGGGACGATCGCCGAGCAGCGGCAGATCCTCGAGGAACTGCTGGATCTGGGGGTCGAAGGAGTCGCGCTCAGCCCAGTCGACCCGGCCCGCCAGACCGACTGGATCAACGGCGCGGCCTCACGCCTGCTGCTGGTGACCCACGATTCGGACGCCCCGTCCAGCCGGCGCGCTTTCTACGTGGGCTCGGACAACCGGGCGGCGGGCCGGATGGCGGGGGAATTGATCCGCCAGGCCCTTCCCGGCGGGGGCCGGGTGATGGCTTTCGTGGGGTCGCTCGAGGCTCGCAACGCCGAAGAGCGGCTGCGGGGCGTGCAGGAGGAGCTGCGCGGCAGCGGCGTGGAACTGGTCGGAGTGATGACCGACCCCGGCGACCGGACGAGCCGGGAGACCAACGTCCTCGAGGTGCTGGCCGACGATCCCGGCATCGACCTGCTGCTGGGTCTGTGGGCCTCCAACGGCGAAGCGATTCTGCGGGCGGTGCGCCGCAGCCGGCGGATGGGCACGGTTCAGATCGTCTGTTTCGACTCCAGCCCCGAGATCCTGGATGCCGTGGCCTCGGGAGAAATCTACGGCACCGTGGTGCAGCAACCCTACCTCTTCTGCCGCGAGTCGGTCCGCCTGATGGCCGAACGGCTCCGCCCCGAACGCTACCGCACCGATTCGGAAAGCCCTCTTCTCCCCCCCGACTCCAAAGTCCACATCCCCACCCTCGTCCTCACCCGGGACAACGCAGCAGACTTTCGGTAACCTCGTAATCGTAATTCGTAATCGAACGATCTCAATACAAGAACATCGGCTGGTTCAACACGTTGGCCACCTTGGGCCGGTAATTCGTCGAGTCGTAAAAACTCTGAACGTCCACCCGCTTGATTCCCTCGGCGACCACGTCCAGGTTGCGGTGGGTGTAGCGCCCCTCGTTGATCACCACCAGCCGGCCCGTCTCGCCTTTGACGATCAGGTCGACCGCCATGGTCCCGAAGTTGGTGGCGACCATCAGGTCCAGCGCGTCGGGGACGCCGCTGCGCATCAGGTAGGCGACCTGCTGGTAAATGATGTTCTGTCCCGTCAGGCGCTTGACCTCCTTGGCGGTGAGCAGCCCGATGCCGCCCAGCTTGCGGTGCCCGTAGGCGTCCGGCTGGCCCGACTCGATGACTTCTCCCCCCTCCATCACCGCCCCTTCCGAAATCGTCATCACCGCGTAGTTGCTGGGATTGGACGCCTTGTCGCGAAGCAGCAGCTCGGAAAGCCGCCGCACGTCGAAGGGGACTTCGCTGATGGCGGCACGGTCGGCGCCCGAGAGGTAGGCGGAGATCAGCGAGGTCTCCCCCGAATTGCGGCCGAACAGCTCCACGATCCCGATGCGCTCGTGCGAGCCGATCGAGGTCCGCAGCTGGTTGATGTAGTCGACGCTGCGCGTGATGGCGGTCGAAAAACCAATGCAGTAGTCGGTCCCGTAGACGTCGTTGTCCATCGTCTTGGGCGCCGCCACCACCGGGAAGCCCTCTTTGTGCACGCGGTGGCCGTAGCTGAGCGTGTCGTCGCCGCCGATCGGGATCAGGGCCGTGATTTCCAGCTTCTCCAGCACCCGCTTGACGTGGTCCGTCACGTCGACGGTCTCCGTTTCGGCCGGGTAGCGCGAGCGGAGGAAGTCGGGCATCTGCCAGGGCTGCGCCTTGGAGGGATTGGTGCGCGACGTGTGCAGGAACGTGCCCCCCGAACGGTCCACCGTCCGCACCCGCTCGCGGGTCAGCGGCATGGTCCACTGGCCGATCGAGTCGGGGTCGTCCGGGTTGCAGTTCAGCAGCCCGCCCCAGCCGCGCCGAATGCCGATCACCTGGTAACCGGCGTCGGCGGCCCTCAGCACCGCCGCCTTGATACACGGGTTCAGCCCCGGGACGTCGCCGCCTCCCGTCAGGATACCGATCTTCTTGGCCATGACTCGTGTTCCCTCCCTTTCACGAAGCTGCGCCGCCGCCGGCCTTCTCGAGCTGGCGGCGGGCGGCGTGTTGCACCATCGAGACGATTCCGGTCAGCCCCAGCCCCTTTCCGGTGGACAGCTCGCGCCCGAAAAGCTGATAGACGAACTCCGGGGAGAGGCGCGCCACCTCCTCCAGCGGCTCTCCAGAGACCGTGCGGGCCAGGATCGCCGCGGTGGCCATGGCGGAAATGCCCTGCGGGTTCTCCACGGCGAAATGGTAGGCCAGCGTCCCGTCCCCGAGTGGCTCGGTGAAGACGAAGGCCTCCGATTCGCAGTGCGGCACACGGTTGCGCTCGGGAAACGGCCGCCGCGCCACCCGCTCGGGCACTTCCTCGAATCTGTCCGCCAGGCTGATCAAGGCGTCGATCCTGTCGGAGCGGTCTTCGATGGTCTCGAACAGCTCCAGCATCTCGGCCAGCTTGGGCGGATAGCGGTGCGCGTTCATTTCTCGATCGGAACGTTGACCAGGTTGCCCCACTCGGTCCAGCTGCCGTCGTAGTTGCGGACGTCCCGGTAGCCCAGCAGGTGGGTGAGCACGAACCAGGTGTGACTGGAGCGCTCGCCGATCCGGCAGTAGACGATCACGTCGTCGTCGCTGCCGATCTCTTTCTCTTCCTGGTAGATCGCCTTCAACTCGGCGGCGGTCTTGAAGGTTCCGTCCTCCGGGTTGATGGCCCGCGCCCAGGGGATGTTGGCGGCGCCGGGGATGTGTCCGCCCCGCAGCGCCCCTTCGTTGGGATAGTCGGGCATGTGCAGCAGCTCGCCGCTGTACTCCTGGGGACTGCGCACGTCCACCAGCTTGCCGCGGCGGCCCACGTGCTGCAGGACCTGGTCGCGGAAGGCCCGGATCTTGGAGTCGTCGCGGCGCGGCAACGGGTACTCGGTGGGCGGATACCGGGGGACGTCGCGCGTCATGGGACGGCCTTCCTTTTCCCATTTCAGGCGCCCGCCGTCCATGACCTTGGCTTTGGCGTGGCCGAAGAGCTGGAACACCCAGTAGGCGTAGCAGGCCCACCAGTTGTTCTTGTCGCCGTAGAAGACGACCGTGGTCTCGGGGGTGATGCCGATGCGGCT
>JBFGHG010000427.1:0-4085 GCA_041578395.1 Acidobacteriota bacterium | reverse complement strand
GGGCCGGCCCGGGTCGAAGCGGCGCCAGGGCGCCAGGTTCCACGTGTCTCCTGCTGGCTCTGCTGTTGCTCGGGTTTTCGCATCAGCAGCCCCGCGAGGAGGCGGAGGACTACTACCGCAAGTGGCTGAACGAGGACGTGGTCTACCTCGTCACGCCCGACGAGCGGGCGGTCTTCGAAAAGCTGACCACCGACCATGAGCGGGACCGCTTCATCGAGCAGTTCTGGCTGCGCCGCGACCCCGATCCGTCCACGGCCGAAAACGAGTTCAAGCTCGAGCACTACCGCCGCATCGCCTATGTCAACGAGCGCTACTTCTCGGGCATCCCCGGCTGGAAGAGCGACCGGGGGCAGATCTACATCAAGTTCGGGCCCCCCGACTCGATCGAACGCCAGCCGGCCGGCGGGCTCTACCGGCGGCGCAACAGCGAGGGGGGCGGCGAGACCACGGTCTTCCCCTTCGAGCGCTGGTGGTACGCCCACATCGACGGCATCGGCGACGACGTCGAGCTCGAGTTCGTCGACGTGAACCGCAGCAACGAGTACCGCCTCACCCTCAACCCGCAGGACAAGGACGCCTTCCGCTACATCGACGGCCACGGCAACACGCAGGCCGAGTTCGAAGGCCTGGCCAGCCGCGCCGACCGCCTCTTCCAGCCGCTGGGCGTCGACCGGTCCAACCCCTTCGTGCGCCGCTCCGACCTGCCCTTCGAACGGCTGCGCCGCTTCGCCCAGGTGCAGAAGGCCCCCGAGATCCGGCACCAGCACCTGCAGGAGATCGTCCGCACCGAGATTCGGTACGAACAGCTGCCCTTCCGCCTGCGCGTCGACTGGGTGCGGGCCGGCCGGCGGGCCCTGGTGCCGATCACCATCGGAGTCGACGAACACCAGCTGCAGTTCAGCCAGGACGGACCCGTCCCTCAGGCCCGGCTGGAACTCTACGGCCGCGTCAAGAGCCTGAACGGACGGATCGCCGCCGAGTTCGACGACGACATCGTCAAGGAGCGTTCCACCAGCGGGGCCGCCGCGGTCTCCGCCCTATACCAGAAGCTGGTGGTGCTGGAGCCGGGACGCTACCGGCTCGACCTGGTCGTGGCGGACGTGCAGGGCGGCCGGGTGGGCACCGCCCAGACCGGCTTCGTGATCCCGGCGCTGGACGAGGACCGGCTGCAGGCCAGCCCGGTGATCCTGGTGGAGCAGGCTCAGCCCGTCCCGCTCGAGGACGAGCCCGGGATGTTCGTGCTCGGCAACCACAAGATCCTGCCGCGGCTGGGCAACGAGGTCCCGTCCGTCAAGTACCTGATGTTCTACGTGGAGCTGTACAACGCTGGCGTCGACTCCGCCACCGACTCCCCCGCTCTCGACCTGACCTACCAGCTGCTGGACGGGGACGGCGTGGTGGACGAGAAGAAAGACGAGGGGGCCTCGCGGGCGATCCTGGTGTCGGACCAGCGAATCTCGCTGCTGGACTACCTGAACCTGGGAAGGGCCCGGGGTCCCAACCTCACCTTGCGCATCATGGCCCGGGACCGTGTCACGGGCCAGTCCTTCTCGGTGGATTACCCCGTCCTGCTCCGGTGACCTGGGCCGGCCTTCCCGTGGGCCAGCCTTCCAGGCCGCGATTCTTCTGGGAGAAATCACGGGCAGGGACGTGGCGCGGCCTTCCAGGCCGCGATTGTCGGGCAGGATGCCCGTCCCACCGATTCTGATTGCTTTTTGTCGCCCGACGTGCTAGGCATTTACCAGCATCTTTGTGCGAGGCGAGGTTCATGAAGATGTCTTTCCGAAACGCGCTGAACGTTCCCCCGTGATCCCCGGCGAGGTGCGTCTCCGGCTGGGACCGGGCGGACGACTGGGAGGGACACAATGAAACGCTGCGTGGTTCTCACGGCCGTGGGCTTCCTGTTCACCGGGCTTCTGGTTGGCCAGACTTCCTTTTCCCGCCTCTCGGGCACCGTCAAGGACGAAAGCGGAGGGGTGATTCCAGGCGTCGAGTTGACGCTGACCCGGGTGGATACCGGCGCCACCGACGTGACCGTCAGCAACGACCTCGGGGCCTACGTCTTCGGCACCGTTTTGCCAGGCCTCTACGAACTGAAAGCCGAACTGGAGGGCTTCCAGACGGCCGTCTTCAGCGACCTGCGGCTGGCGATCCAGACGCAGCACCGTCAGGACATCGTGCTCAGACCCGGCCAGATCGACGAGGTGGTGACCGTCACGGCCGCCGCCGAGACGGTCCTGCAGAAGACCGACGCCACCGTGGGCAACGTCATCGACAGCGCCCGCATCGCCAAGCTGCCCAATCCCAACCGCCGGGCCCTGACGCTGTTCGACCTGCAGCCGGGCACCACGCCGGACGGCGGCGGGACCTCGGTGACGGGGAGCCGCCGCGACCAGCAGACCTTCCAGCTGGACGGCATCGACATCTCCGACAACGTGGTCGGCAACAGCAACGCCAGCTCGGTTTCCTCGATCCTGACTCCCGCCGAGTCGGTGGAGGAATTCCGGGCCGCCGTGGCCAACCCGGACGCCAGTTTCGGACGTTCGGCCGGGGCCAACGTGACGCTGGTGACCAAGCGCGGCAGCAACGACTGGCACGGGTCGGCCTACTGGTACCACCAGAACGACCAGCTGAACGCCAACAGCTGGAACAACAACCGCAGCGGCTCCGAGCGGTCGGAGCTGAAGGACAACCGCTTCGGATTCAGCGTGGGCGGGCCCATCCTGCGCGACAAGACCCACTTCTTCTGGAACTACGAGGGGCGCCGGCTGCCGGGGTCGGACAACATCAACCGGATCGTCCCCACCGAGAGCCTGCGCTCCGGACTGCTGCGCTTCCGGGACGAGGCCGGCGCGATTCAGACGATCAACCCGCTGCAATTCGACCCCCGCGGGCTGGGCGCCAATCCGTCCATCCTGGCCGTCTGGAACCAGCTGCCGCTGCCCAACACCGGGGGAGGGGACGGCCTGAACACGGGCGGGTTCAACCGCGACGTGACCACCAACGAGCGCAACGACTTCGCGGTCATCCGCCTCGACCACCAGTTCAACGACAGCTGGAGCCTGGAGGCGAAGTTCGCCGGCGACCGCCTGCTCCGAAACAGCGCCAGCCAGGTCAACCTGCTGGACCTGACCGGGACCACCGAAAACCCGCAGCGCACGCGCAATGCCCTGCTGGGGCTGCACACCTCCTTCAGCCCCACGCTGACCAACGAGTTCCGCTTCGGCTGGGTCAAGGACTTCCGGCCCACCCAGCGCGCGCGGCCGACCTCGGAGCTTCCCTGGCTGCCGCCGGGCGCCAACGTGGCCTTGAACATCGCCCTGCAGAACGTCGACGAGCCCACCGACGTCGACACCCAGCGGGCCCGGATTCAGACCAGCAACTCCGACTACTTCCAGTTCGTGGACAACCAGAGCTGGATCAGGGGCAACCACGTCTTCCAGTACGGGGTGGACTTCCGGCACATCAACTTCATCCACTTCCGGGACGACAAGGTGATCGGCTCGATCGGCCTGCCGGTGGCCGAAATCGGTAACCTGCAGTTCACCACCATCCCCGGGGGCCAGCGCCCCGGCTTCCTGCAGCCCTCCGACTTCTCCACCTACGACCAGCTCTACGCGTCGCTGCTGGGGATCGTCAGCAACGTGCCGTACCTCGCGGTGCGCGACGGCAACCTGCAGCCGCTGCCGGTGGGGTCGAGCCTGGAAGCGGACACGACGCAGCGCTACTTCTCGGCCTACTTCCTGGACACCTGGCGGGTGAAGCCGTCGCTGTCGGTCAACTACGGGCTCTACTACGGCTTCACCACCGCCCCCATCGAGGCGGAAGGGAAGCAGACCATCGCGGGATTCGCGGGGACCAACACCCTGATCAACGCGGCGGACTACCTGCGCGAGAAACTGGACACTTCTCTGGCCGGCGGCATCTTCAATCCCGACGTGGCCTTCGTGCCCATCAATGACTCCGGGCAAAGCGCGGCTTACCAGACCGACTACCGAAACCTCTCGCCGCGGGCGGCCATCGCCTGGAACCCGTCGTTCAAGGACGGCTTTTTCGGCAAGCTTTTCGGCGACAAGGAAACGGTG
>JBFGHG010000426.1:0-4086 GCA_041578395.1 Acidobacteriota bacterium | reverse complement strand
TCCCGGCGGACGGCGATGCAGTCGTCGATTGGGGTGAGGCCGGACTCTCGGGCTCTCTCGATCGGGTAGGCGTGGAGCTCGCCCAGGAAGATCCCCAGCTGCCGGGCGACGCTTCGGCGGTCGACGCTTTCGGTTCGATGGGCTGGCCGGCCCGGCAGCTTCCGGTACCCCACGAACCGGGGCCGGCCTCGTGCCTTTCCCCCGAAGAATTCGTAGCGCGGAATCGGCAGCGTCACCCAGTCCGTCAGCTCTGCGAGCAGGTCGGATTCCCGCCTCAGTTTCGACACGCTTCGTTCGCGCTTGGGAAAACGAAATACCCAGACTCCGTCGACTTCGAAGACCCAGAAGTCGTAGCCCTCGTCGAGAAACTCGACCCGCGAGTGGCCGAACTGAGGGAGAGAGGCGGCGATGATGCTCCGGGCCTGCGTCGTGAGCAGGCCGATGTTCTGCCGTGCTACGGCGTCCAGGCCCAATGAGTGCGGCATCGAAACCCGAAATGGCGAGTTCGGGAACCCGGCGTTCCAGAATGGAGATCTGTCGGACCTTCAGCGGGACTGGAGCGCTTTGCTCACCTTCGCCTGGTCCGCGGCAGACAGCTCGACCTGGCCCTTGGCGGCCTTCTTCAGCAGGTCCGCCGAGATGCCGGTCTTGCGGGCCACGACGGCGAGTTTGCGTGCATCCTGAAGCTCCTGGTAGATTCGCTTGGACATGTTCTGATTCTCCCCGGCTGGATGGAAGTGGATCGGCGTTCCGCCGTCTGAACTCCCCGCTTGGTGCGAGTTCCGCGCGGTGCGCCTCCCGGGAACTCAGGCTGGTTCCGAATGACCCCGGTCATATTACACGACCGAAACAGCAGATCAAACAGCCCCTGCTGGCTGTTTCTCGACCGAGAGCCTAGAATGCATCGAGCGGGAGGTTTGGGTACAGCCCGGTCCGGGCTCGACTGGAGGTATTCATGAACAGCACGCACCGCACCGTCTCCCGCCGGTCTTGGGTCAGCCGCCTGCGCGGGTCCTTTCGCGGAATCGTCTTCGGCATGGTCTGTCTCGCCGCGGCCGCCTGGTTTCTCTTCTGGAACGAGGGCCGGGCGGTGCAACGCTACCGGGCCCTGCAGGAAGGGGGCGGAATCGTCACTTCCATCGATCCGGCGACGGTGGATGCCGCCAACCAGGGGAAGCTGGTTCATTTTTCGGCCCTGGCGAAGACCGACGAGACTTTGAGGGACGATGCGTTCAACCTCTCCATCCAGGCACTCCACCTGGAACGCCAGGTCGAGATGTATCAGTGGAAGGAGTCGGCGAAGAGCCGGGAGGAAAAGAAGCTCGGGGGCGGCAGCGAGACCGTGACCGACTACGGCTACGAAAAGGCCTGGCTCTCGGAGGCCGTCGACTCGTCGCGGTTCAAGGTGCCCGAAGGTCACCAGAATCCCGGCTATTTCGCGTACCCGAACCGCAAGGTCTCGGCCCGTGACGTCCGGGCTGGGGCTTTCCGCCTCCCGGCCGGTCTGGTGAGCCGAATTGCAGGCTGGCGGCCGGTCTCGGCCCGGATGGACGAACTCCCCGGTGAACTCCGGTGGAAGTCTCACCCGTACGAAGGCGGGGTTTTCATCGGACTCAACCCCTCGAGTCCCGCCGTGGGAGACCTGCGAGTGAAGTTTCGATGGGTGCCCGAGACCGAGGTCAGCGTAGTGGCTCGCCAGGTCGGCGATTCACTGGAACCGTACGTGGCCGCCAACGGGGAAGAGATCCAGCTCTTGCGCACGGGCCCGGTGAGCGCCGAGGCGATGTTCCAGGGGGCCCAGCGCAGCAACCGGGCGACCACCTGGATGTTTCGTCTCCTCGGACTCCTGGTCGCCTTCTTCGGCTTCACCCGGATCTTCAAGCCTCTGTCGGTGATGGCGGACGTAGTCCCCATCGTGGGCACCGCCCTGGAAAAAGGGGCCAAGACGGTCTCCTTCTTCCTGGCGGTCGCGATGTCGGCTGCGATCATCGCCGTCGCCTGGCTGTACTATCGACCCTTCCTGGCGCTGCTCGTTTTCCTGCTGGCCGCTCTCGCGTTGCTGGGCATCGTGCGACTAGCGAGAAGAACATCGGCAACCCCCGCCACTCCACCGCCGCCGCCCGCCGGCTGAAAACGATGGAGCGTGAGGGATGATTCGATCAATCCTCCTCAGCAGCCTTCACCCGTCGCCACGAGCAGCGGCGGGCCGCCCTCCGAGTTTCTCCAGAGCGTGGATTCTGTGGTGCGTGTTCGCGCCCCTGCTGCCCGGTTGCGGCTCCCAACTCGAGACTCGCGAGAGCTACCTGATCGTCCCCGGCCAGCGCGTGGGTGCAATCACCCCCGAAACCACCGAAGCCCAGCTCAGGGCTCACTACGGGGCCGATCGAATCCACCCCCTCGAAGTCCACGTGGGCGAGGGTTTCATCGAGGAAGGGGTAGAGGTCTTCCCCGGCGACCCTGCTCGCCGCCTGCAGATCGTCTGGAGCGATCGAGGTACACCTCGCAGCGTCCACGTCCTGGGCTCCGCCTGGCATACGCCGGAGGGCGTCGAACTCGGCAGCACGCTCCGCGAACTCGAGCGGCTCAACGAAGGCAGTTTCCAGCTGACCGGATTCAGCTGGGATTATTCCGGGACCGTGGTGTCGTGGAACGGGGGGAAGCTGGAGAATGAATTGGGGCGAGACAAGGGCGTGATCCTCCGACTCGCCCCGGAAGACGGCAGTGGCGATCCAAGAGTCGACGGTGACGCGATCTTCCCCTCGGATCACCCGGTCATGCAGGAATTGAACCCGGTCGTGTACGCCTTCGTCCTCGACTTCGAGTGATCGTGGAGCCCGCCGTGAGACGCACGAGAAACCGGGCATCGCTGGCAGTTCTGGCGATCGCGGTGGTGGCGTCTTGCGGGCTCGATCCCTCCCTCTCCCGATCACCGCAGCTCCCAAAACAAGAAAGCCCCGAGCCCGTACCACCTCGGGTCATCCCTCCGGAGGAGAGCTTCGCGTCGCTGTTCAACGATGGATACGAGATGGCGGTCGAGCACTCGAGCGCCGGGCCCGAGACGGAGATGAGGACGGCAGGCCTGGAGAGTTTTTCCTCTTACCGGTTCAGGAGAAAGACACCGTTGCCCGGATCGACGGCCGCTGTCCATCCACGTTTTCGGCTGCGAGTCTTCCGCTATGTCGACGCCGAGAATGCGGCCCTGGCCGCAGCCCGGTTCCGCGCCCTCGTCGAGGAGTCGCACTTCTACAAGAGTCCCCTGCTTCTATTCCGAGACGCCTCGGTCCTCTACCTGCTGGAAGGTGAATGCACCTTCTCGGAGGAAAACTGGCTGGAGATCGACCAGCAGCTCGTGCGAAGCATTGTTCCATGGGCCCAGCCGCCCCCCGCGGGGGCGTTCAGGGTTGCCTGCGGCGGGGCGATCTTGGACGACCCGAGGGCTGATTCAGGGCGTTGAGCGCCGGGAGCGCCTCACCTCTTTCCGCGAAGCTTCGCGGCCAGCTCGCGGTGCAGGCTCAACGGGCGCATGTCCGTCCAGACTTCCTCGATGTAGTCCACGCATTGCTGCTTGCTGCCCGATTTCCCCGTGTCTTTCCAACCCGAGGGGTTGGCGCGGTCAACCGGCCAGAGGGAGTATTGCTCCTCGTGGTTGATGACGACCTTGTAACGCAGCTTGTCGGGAAACTCGTCGAACACGAATACCTCCTCGGCCGATCATATCAGCATGCCGGCGCGATCGGGACGACCCACTTCTGCCGGCACCGGAGTCAGCACGGGCTGGCCAGGATCTGGGCGACCTCTCCGAACACCGGGTGAACATCGGCCGGTAAACCCCTCTGCAATCGACGGATCGCGGTCTGGAGGGCCCTTTCGCCCGTGCATTGCAGGGGAGGCCACTGGAACGTCAGCTTGTTGAGGCCGGAAGCCACGAGTCCGCCCGGAATGGTCACAGTCATTTTTCGCCACCGGCCGCAGGCGAAGAAACCGGCTGCGGGGACGCCATTGGCCAGCACGACGACTCGCCCCGCCGAAGGCGCCTGGCCCGGATCGATCGTCGGCAGCCGGGCCGTGATCTCGAGGCGCAAGCCC
>JBFGHG010000425.1:0-4087 GCA_041578395.1 Acidobacteriota bacterium | reverse complement strand
CTCAACGACGCCCTGTTCACGGTGGACTACAGCGAGATGGTCATCGTCAAGGACGTGGATTTCTACAGCCTCTGCGAGCATCACCTGCTGCCGTTCTTCGGCAAGTGCCACGTGGGGTATCTGCCCGACGAGAAGGTGATCGGCCTGAGCAAGATCCCCCGCATCGTGGAGATGTTCGCCCGGCGCCTGCAGGTGCAGGAGCGCCTGACCCAGCAGGTGGCCCAGACCATCCTGGACGCCATTCAGCCCAAGGGAGTGGCGGTGGTGGTCGAGGCCCAGCACCTGTGCATGATGATGCGCGGGGTCGAGAAGCAGAACACCGGCATGACCACCTCGGCGATGATCGGCCGCTTCCGCAAGGACCAGCGCTCCCGGGCCGAGTTCCTGTCTCTGCTAGGATTGTCTACGTAAATGCGGGGTCACAGCTATCGAATATCGTCTCGAGTGGCCGCCGTCTTCTGCCTGGCGCTGGCCCAACTCTTCGCAAGGGCGCAGGACCCGCCTCCCCAACCCGAGCCGGAGTCCCAGCCCGAGACGATCCGGGTGGACGTCAACCTGACCACCCTGCGCTTCACGGTGAAGGACTCGCAGGGGCGCTACCGCAACGACCTGTCGGCGGAGGATTTCCGGGTCCTGGAAAACGGCGTCCCGCAGGAGCCGGTCTTCTTCGAGCCGCCCCGCAACCGCAGCGGCCGCACCACCCGCACCTGGCTGGCCTTTCTGCTGGACGTCAGCGGCAGTACCTTTTCGACGCGGGCCGAGGAGATCGTGGCCGCTCAGACCTTTCTGGCCAACGTCACGGACAGCACCAACACGGGCATCTTCGGCTTCACCGACAAACTGATCCCGTTTCAGGACTTCACTTCCAACCGCGAAACGGCCCTGCGCGCCTTCCGGGAAGCGCGCCGCCACCTGGGCCGCACCGCCATCTACGACTCGCTGAACAGCCTGATCGGCACGCTGGCCCGGCAAGGGCAGGCGGGGGACCGCAAGGCGGTGATCGTGCTCTCGGACGGGCTGGACGACGCCTACCGCAAATCGGCCTCCAGCATCTCGCTGGCTCGCCAGAGCGGCATCCAGGTCTACACCATCCTGATCCCGTCGGCAGCCCAGATCTACATCGGGCCCACCCGGGTGTCGGCCGACAGCGACGTCAACCGTCCCGACCCGGACAAAAAGGCCAAGGAAGCGGCCTTCTCGCGTCTCTCGCAGCAGACCGGCGGCCAGCATTTCAGCGGCTTCGAGACCATCCTGGACTTCGACGACACCCTGGCCCGCATCAACGACCACCTGTTCGGCAACCTCTACACGATCGGCTTTTACTCCGACTTCGCGGACCTTCCGCCGGACGAGCGCCGGATCGACCTGCGCGCGCTCCAGGCGGGCCTGAACGCGTCACTCCCCTTCCGGCGCTTCCCGCGGGCGCTCTCGCAGAAGAAGGGCTTCATCGCGGCCCTCTTTCAGGAGCGGGACGGCGGCATGCTGGGCGAGGCGGGCGCGGTCGAGTTCCGGGAGATCGGTTCGGAACTGGACGTGCTGACCGGGCTGGGCGGAGGTGACGAGGGAGTCTCCTTCCGCATCAAGATCAGCCCGTTCGCCTTCCGCGACTCGGAGCGGGTCGGGGTCAGCACCCAGCTGGGAGTCATCGGGGTGCTGATCGACTCCGCGGGCCGGGAGGCGGTGCGGTTGCGGGAGGTCTTCCGGGTGCAGATGAGCGGCAAGGAGATCCGCCAGCGCCGGGCCATCGTCTACAGCAACAAGCTGCTGGCGCCTCCGGGCGAGTACCGGCTGCGGGTGGCCCTGCTGGAGCTGGCCACCTGGCGCCTGACCTCCTTCGAAGAGACCGTCCGCATCCGGTAATCAGACCCTCTCTCCCTCACAATACTCCCGCAACCGGTCCATTTCCTGCTGGAAGCGCTCGAGTGCCTCGGCCTCGTCGATCTCGGGCGGAAACTGCAGCGGTTCCCAGATCTTGACCAGGCAGCGGGTGAAGGGTTTGGGGATGCGGAAGCCGTCCCAGCTGTTCAGCTCCCAGTAGGAGTCGGGCTGGATGTGGAAGCAGACGATGGGAGCGCCGCTCTTGCGGGAGAGCCACAGGGGCCCCGGCTGGACTTTGTAGACGGGCCCGCGCGGCCCGTCCACCGTGAAGGCCACCTCGAACCCTTTCGCAAGGTGCCGCTTCATTTGCAGCAACGCCTTCACGGCACCGCGGCTGGAGGAGCCGCTGCAGTAGCAGAAGCCGAAGTACTCGATCATCCGCCCGGTCAGCTCGCCGTCGAAGTGGGGGCTGGCCATGACCATGATGTTGCGCTTCTTCCAGAAGAGCGTCCCCAGCAGGATCTGGTTGTGCCAAAACGAAAGGATGGCCCCTTCCCCCGCGTCCTTCTGCCCCTGAACGTTCTCCCACCCCTCCACCCGAAACCGAACCGTCCACCCCAGAACCCGAACGAGCCCCGCCGCCAGAAATCCGTACACGCGCAGCTGGACCTCCTCCCAAAAGGAATACCGAGAAGAGGAAGATCCTCCCTTGCGTCGCGCTGCGGCCCCATCGCTCATGAGCAGGTCAGAGTATAGCGACGGCCGTTTGAGATTTGAGATTTGAAATGTGAGATGTGCCGTTCGGGCACCCGCGAGGAGGACATCGAATCCTCCTCGCGGGTGAGGGGAGTGCAGTGCGAGGTTCTCATCCTATATAACGTCCGGTTCCCCGGATTGGTTCAATCCGGTCAGTCGGATACCGTACCGCCGCGTTTTCCCGCGATCAGGGGCCGGTGACGTAGCGGTAGACCTCGCGGCTGATCCGGCCGATCAGCTCCGCCGATTCCCGCTCGTCTTCGAGCCCGCGCACCAGCACCACCAGCACGTACGGGCGGGGGGCGTAGACGATGCCGGCGTCGTGATGGATGGCGGTGATCTGGCCGGTCTTGTGGGCCACCTCCACCTCGGTGGGAAGCCCGGAAGGAATCCCCTCGTCGAACTGCTGCCGCTTCAGGATCTCGATCATCTCGAGGCTGGAGGCCTCGTCGACGGCCTGCAGGTGCCCGATCTTCTCGAGCAGCACCAGCAGCCCGCGGGCGGTGGTGGTATTGCTGAGCCCCTGCCGGTACGCCTTGCCGTCCTCGAGGCAGCGCAACACCCGCATCCCGCCGGCGCCCAGCCGCTCGACGGTGGCCTGGATGTTCTGGACGCCGAGGCGGACGATCAGCAGGTTGGTGGCCAGGTTGCTGCTGACCGCAATCATCCGCTCACCCAGCTCCCGAAGGGTCATCGGCTCACCGATCCGCTGATAGATCTCCGGATCGGAATCGTCCTCAGGGGACAGCGAAAACGGACTCCCATCCACCAGACTGGCGAATTCGTTGGAGACCACCAACTCGTCGTCCAGACTCAGCCGCCCGTCCGCCTGCTGCCGAAACAGCTCGATCAGGACGGGAATCTTCATGGTGGAGGCCGCATGAAAAGAAGCATCGGGAGAGACCAACAGCTCGTCCCGCCCATCCAGCGACCTGAAAGCCACCCCCACCTCCGCCCCACTGCCTGAAACGAGACGCGCTACGCGCTCCTCGAGCGGAAGTTCAGTCTTCGCCGAACCGGCGCAGGCCGCCACGAAGAGCGAGCCACCGAGCACGAGCCGTTTGAACATTGAAAATTGAAAATTGGAATTTACTTGAGAATTGAGATTTGACAGTTTGAGATTCGCGATTCCATCAGTGCCCACTGATGGAGTCCCTCACCACCCCATACTCCCCGCCCCACTCGTCCGTCATCTTCCCCCGGATCGCCCACAGCTTGGGAAAGAACTTCGTGTGCAACCCCTCGTTGAGCAGCTGCACGGAGCGGCCCTTGAGCGATTTGGCGTCCAGGCCGATGCTGCGGTGGATGAGCTGGATGTGGTGGAAGCGGAACTTCTGGAACAGCTCGTCGAACTCGGCCAGCGCTTCGGCCACCACGTAGGCGTCGCCATGGTCGTACTCCGAGTTGTAGATCTTCTCCACCGTGAGGTCCTGGCGGCGCAGGTAGTGTTCCTCGAAGGAGTGCCAGAGCGGCTGGTGCATCTTGAGGATGCTGCGGAACCCGGGCGATTCCT
>JBFGHG010000424.1:0-4093 GCA_041578395.1 Acidobacteriota bacterium | reverse complement strand
TCGGAAGTGCAGTGGTGCGTCGCGGCCTACGAGAAACTCAAAGCCGAGGGAGTCAAAGCTCGGGTAATCAGCTTTCCCTCGTTCGAGTTGTTCGAAAGGCAGCCCAGGGAATATCGGGAAAAGGTTCTGCCTCCTTCGGTCCGGAAACGGATTGCGGTGGAAGCCGGGACCTCGCTGGGCTGGCGCCGCTACGTGGGGTTGGACGGGGCCGTTATCGCCCGCCGCAACTTCGGCGCATCGGCGCCGCTGCCCAAACTGCTGGAGGCCTTCGGATTCACCGTCGACAACGTGGTGGATACCGCCAAAGCGGTCCTGGAAGGGAAGCCACGACCAGCTTTGGGCAAGGACTGACGGAGCGAGTAACGCGGCACCGTGGTTGACGCCGGCGCCACTCGGGTCCAGGATTAGGTCAGCGCCTCAGCCACGGAGGACGGTGGCTCCGGCGCGGGCAGCCGGGCCGGTTTTGCCAGATGCCGCTCCTTTGACTTCAAGTTTTGGTTCTACTTAAAAAAGGGGGAACGAAATGTCCAATCCATTGGTTGAGTTACAGAAGCTCGGACAGAGCATCTGGTACGACAATATTCGCCGCTCCATGTTGCAGGGAGACCTGCAGACGAAGTTGAAGGAAGACGACCTGCGGGGCGTGACTTCCAATCCGGCCATCTTCGAGAAGGCGATCGCCGGCAGCACCGACTACAACGAGGCGCTGGCCGATCTGGCGCGGCAGGGCAAGAGCACCGCCGAGATCTACGAGATCATGGCGGTCGAGGACGTGCAGACCGCCTGCGACATCCTCAAGCCCGTCTACGACCGGACGGGCGGAGTGGACGGGTACATGAGCTTCGAGGTCTCTCCCGAGCTGGCCCACGACACCGAGGGGACGATCAAGGACGCCAAGCGCCTCTGGGCCTGGATCGACCGGCCCAACGTGATGATCAAGATCCCGGCCACGCCCGAAGGCCTGCCGGCGATCGAAGAAGTCATCGGCTCCGGGATCAACGTCAACGTGACCCTGATCTTCTCGCGCGACCAGTACCTCGAGGTGGCCGACGCCTACACCAAGGGATTGGAACGGCGAGTCGCTGCCGGCCAGCCGGTGGACCACATCGGCTCGGTGGCCAGCTTCTTCGTGAGCCGCATCGACGGTTCGGTGGACAACGACCTCGAGTTCCAGATCCGCCGCACCGACGACGAAGCGGAGAAGGAACGGCGGGCCGCCCTGCTGGGGAAGATCGCCGTGGCCAACGCCAAGCTCGCCTACACCGATTACCTGGGACTGGTGGAAGACGCCCGCTGGCAGAAGCTGGCCGCCAAGGGGGCCAAGCCGCAACGGCTGCTGTGGGCCTCCACCGGCACCAAGAACCCCAACTACGGCGACTGCACCTACGTGGAGGAGCTGATCGGCCCGGACACGGTCAACACCGTGCCGCCGGCCACCTACTCGGCCTTCCGCGATCATGGACGGGTCAAGGGGCGGACGCTGACCCACGACGTGGAGGGCGCCAAGAAGGCACTCTCCGAGCTGGCGGCCGTGGGCATCAATCTGGACGAGCACACCAGCAAGCTGCTGACCGCCGCGGTCAAGGCCTTCGTCGACCCCTTCAAGTCGCTGTTCGAGACCATCGAAGGGAAGCGCAAGGAGGCGCGCACCAGCATCGTGCAGCGCCAGTCGGCGTCGCTGGGGTCCCACCAGGCGGAAGTCGATGCGGCCGTGAAGAAGATCCAGGACGAGGGGTGGACCCGCAAGGTCTGGAGAAAAGACGCCGCGCTCTGGAAGAGCGATGCCGAGCACCAGAAGATCATCAAGAACGCGCTGGGCTGGCTGACCGCGCCCGAGGTCCTGCTGGAGACCGCCGACGAGCTGAAGTCCTTCGCCGACCGCGTGCGCAAGGACGGCTTCCAGTCGGTGGTGCTGCTGGGGATGGGGGGCTCGAGCCTCTGCCCCGAGGTCTTCCGCCGCACTTTCGGCAAGGTGGACGGCTATCCCGAACTGCACGTGCTGGACTCCACCGACCCGGCCGCCGTCCAGAGCCTGGAAAACGACGTGGACGTGGCCAAGACGCTCTTCATCGTAGCCAGCAAGTCGGGGTCGACCACCGAGCCGCTGATGTTTCAGCAGTATTTCTACGACAAGGTGAAGCAGGCCAAGGGGGACAAGGCGGGAGCCAACTTCGTGGCCATCACCGATCCGGGCTCGCTGCTGGAGAAGATCGCCAAGCGCGACCGCTACCGGCGCACCTTCCTGAACATGGCCGACATCGGCGGCCGCTACTCGGCCCTCTCCTACTTCGGGATGGTGCCGGCGGCGCTGCAGGGCGTGGACGTCAAGGAGGTGCTGGAGCGGGCCTTCCGCGCCAGCCAGGCCTGCGAGCGGACGGTGCCGGCGGCCGAAAACCCGGGGGCGCGCCTGGGCGCGGTCCTGGGAGTGCTGGCCCGAAACGGCCGCGACAAAGTCACCTTCGTGACCCCCAAGCCGATCGACTCGCTGGGTCTGTGGATCGAGCAGCTGATCGCCGAGAGCACCGGCAAGGACGGCACCGGCATTCTACCGGTGGCCGGTGAGCCGCTGGGCGCCCCGGGCGTCTACGGCGACGACCGGGTGTTCGTCTACATCGCCACCGAAGGGGGCAAGGACGCCGACGTTGAAGCCAAGCTCAGCGCGCTCGAGCAGGCGGGACATCCGGTGGTCCGCCACGTGCTGCAGGACGAGCTGAGCCTGGGGCGCGAGTTCTTCCTCTGGGAGTTCGCCACCGCCATCGCCGGCGCCGTGCTGGGCATCAATCCCTTCGATCAGCCCAACGTGCAGGAGAGCAAGGACAACACCAAGGCCCTGCTCGAGACGTTCCAGAGCGAGGGCAGCCTCCCCGCGCTGGAGAAGCTCGCCGAGGAAGGAAGCGCCACCGTCTACTGCGCCAGCGAAGCCAAAGGCGCGCTGGAGAGCGCGGGCGGCGGGTCGGGCCTGACCTCGGCGCTGTCGGCGCACCTGGGACGCGTGCAGCCGGGCGATTACGTGGCCATCACCGCCTACCTGCCTGAGACGCCGGAGCACGACTCGCTGCTCGAGGAGGTCCGGGTGGCGGTCCGGGACACGCTGAAGGTGGCCACCACGGTCGGCTACGGGCCTCGCTTCCTGCATTCCACCGGACAGCTGCACAAGGGGGGCGGGGACAACGGTGTCTTCCTGCAGATCACGGTCAACGACGGGACGGAGCTGCCGATTCCGGGCGAGTCCTTCTCGTTCAGTACGCTGAAGCAGGCCCAGGCGCTGGGCGACTTTCAATCACTGGCCAAGAGGGGCCGGCGGGCGGTCAACGTGAACATCGGAAGCGACGCGGCGGCCGGCCTGCGCAACCTGGCCGACAGTGTTCGGCAGGCAGCGGCCTCGACGGCCTGAGCCACGGGTTCGAACTGACGCCGCGCTGGGGCTACCCGCGAAGCTCCGGCGCGGCCGGACTGATCCACTCTATGGGAGAAATCAACGATGTCTAATGGAAACGCAAAGTTTGGAATGATCGGGCTCGGAGTCATGGGCCAGAACCTGGCCCTGAACGTCGAGCGCAACGGGTTTCCCGTGGCGGTCTGGAATCGCGAGACCGAGTGGGTGGACCAATTCGTCAACAACAAGGGGAAGGGGAAGAAGGTCACCGGCACCAAGTCGGTGGAGGAGTTCGCCGCCGCTCTAGAGCGCCCCCGGCGGATCATGATGATGGTCAAAGCCGGGCAGCCCGTGGACTGGACCATCGACCTGGTCAAGCCGCACCTGGACGAGGGGGACATCATCATCGACGGCGGAAACTCCTACTTCCCGGACACCATCCGGCGCGAGGAGGCGCTCTCCAAGGAGGGTCTCAAGTTCTTCGGAGTGGGCGTCTCGGGCGGCGAGACGGGCGCCCTGTGGGGCCCCTCCATGATGCCGGGCGGAGACGCGCAGGCCTACAAGGAACTGCAGCCGATCTTCGAGAAGATGGCGGCCAAGGTGGACGACGGCGCCTGCGTGTCCTACTGCGGTCCCAACGGGGCCGGGCACTTCGTGAAGATGGTGCACAACGGCATCGAGTACGGCGACATGCAGCTGATCGCCGAAGCCTACGAC